>NZ_JAEELZ010000095.1 GCF_016282985.1 Methanosphaera sp. | reverse complement strand
CTAATGGACCTGTTGTAGCTAAAGTTAATGGTACTGTTATTGGTGAAGGTATTGTGGAAAATGGTACTGCTATTATTCCTACAAACCTTGATAAGATTGGTAACTACACCATAGAATTAGAATATCTTGGTAATGGAAATTACACAGAAAGTAACAATACTGTTCCTGTTGAAGTTGTTGGTAGAATTGCTAACATTACTGGTGAACCTGGTAATACAACTCTTGGTAACAGTACAGTTATTGTAAACTTAACAGATGATGAAACTGGTGAACCATTAGTTAACGCTACTGTAATTATTACTTTACCTGATGGTAGTGAAGTTAACGGTACAATCACTCCTGATGGTACAGTTGAAATTCCTGTAGATTTACCTGTTGGAAACTACACATTACCTGTACGTTACGATGGTAATGAAACCTACAATGCAACCAATACAACTGTTGATATTGAAATCTTACCTCGTCCTAGTGAAATTACAGGTGAAGTAATTAACAATACAGCTAAAAACGTAACAATTAATGCTACCGTTGTTGATGCTGAAACTAAACAGCCTGTTCCTAATGGACCTGTTGTAGCTAAAGTTAATGGTACTGTTATTGGTGAAGGTATTGTGGAAAATGGTACTGCTATTATTCCTACAAACCTTGATAAGATTGGTAACTACACCATAGAATTAGAATATCTTGGTAATGAAAACTACACTGAAAGCAACAACACTGTTCCTGTAGATGTTGTTGGAAGACCTAGTGAAATTACAGCTGAACCTGGAAATGAAACTCTTGGAAACAGTACAGTTAAAGTAAATCTTACCGATGCTGAAACAGGAGAACCATTAATCAATTCAACCGTAATTATTACATTACCTAATGGTACACAAGTTAATGGTACTACTGATGAGAATGGTACTGTTGAAGTTCCTGTTGACTTGCCTGTAGGTCCTCATACTCTTGATGTAACTTATCCTGGTAACGAAACTTACAGTCCTTCAAACACTACTGTTGATATGAATATCTTACCTCGTCCTAGTGAAATTACTGGTGAAGTAATTAACAATACAGCTAAAAATGTTACTATCAATGCTACTGTTACTGATGCTGAGACTGGTTTACCTGTTCCTAATGGTCCTGTTGTAGCTAAGGTTAATGGTACTGTTGTTGGTACTGGTGAAGTTATTAATGGTACTGCTATCATTCTTACTGATCTTGATAAGATTGGTGATTATGATGTAGAGCTTGAGTATCTTGGTAATGAAAATTATACTGAAAGCAATACTACTGTTCCTGTAGATGTTGTTGGAAGACCTAGTGATATTACTGCTGAGCCTGGAAATGAAACTCTTGGTAACAGTACGGTTAACATTACTCTTGTTGATCCTGAAACTAATGAGCCTATTCCATTTGCTCCTGTGATTATTACATTACCTAACGGTACTGAAGTTCCTGCTGTCACTGATGAAAATGGTACTGTTGAAGTTCCTGTTGACTTACCTGTAGGTCCTCATACTTTAAATGTAACTTATCCTGGTAACGAAACATACGCACCTTCAAACACTACTGTTGACATGAATATCTTACCACGTCCTAGTGAAATTGAAGCAGAATTAATTAACAATACTGCTGGTAACGTAACAATCAAAGCTACTGTTACTGATGCTGAAACTGGTGAACTTGTTCCTAACGGTCCTGTTGAAGTATATGTAAACGGAACCCTTGTTGGTACTGGTGAAGTTGTTGATGGTATTGCAATCATCAAAACTAACATTACCGAAATAGGAAACTATGACTTTGACGTAGAATACCTTGGTAATGAAAACTACACTGAAAGCAACACCACAGTAAATGATGATGTTGTTGGAAGACCTAGTGATATTACAGCTGAGCCTGGAAATGAAACTCTTGGTAACAGTACGGTTAACATTACTCTTGTTGATCCTGAAACTAATGAGCCTATTCCATTTGCTCCTGTGATTATTACATTACCTGATGGTACAAACATTTCAGCAACAACTGATGAAAATGGTACTGTTGAAGTTCCTGTTGACTTGCCTGTAGGTCCTCATACTCTTGATGTAACCTATCCTGGTAACGAAACATACGCACCTTCAAACACTACTGTTGACATGAATATCTTACCACGTCCTAGTGAAATTGAAGCAGAAGTTGTAAACAACACTCCTGGTAATGTAACCATTAAGGCTACTGTTACTGATGCTGAAACTGGTTTACCTGTACCTAACGGTCCTGTTGAAGTATATGTAAACGGAACCCTTGTTGGTACTGGTGAAGTAGTTGACGGTAAAGTAACTATTGTTACTGATATTACAGAGCAGGGTAGTTATGACTTTGATGTAAGATATTTAGGTAATGAAAATTACACTTCTAGTGATGATGATGTTCCTGCTGATGTTGTAAGTCGTGAAACCGAAATCAGTGGTGACGTGATTAACAACATTATCGGGGATACTGAAATTGAAATAACTCTTAAAGATCCAGTTACTGGGGATTTATTAGCTAATAAGGAAGTAATAGTAACATTACCTGACGGTACTAACATAACAGCTGTTACTGGTGGTGACGGTAAAGTAATATTACCTTTAGATTTACCTGCTGGTCCTAACGATTTAGTATTAACATTTGCTGGTGATGATGAATACGAGGCATCCACTTCACCTATGGTTGTGGATGTTGTAAAACGTAATGCAACACTCACCCCTGAAGTTGTAAATAGAACTCCAGGAAAAGCTGTGATAGAAATTACAGCTATAGATGATCTAACAGGCAAACCAGTTGTTAACGGAACCATTGAACTTACATTGGCAGATGGTACTAAGGTACGTGCAGTTACCGATGAAAACGGTGTTGCAAGATTTGAAAATGTAACAGTTCCTAAAGGCGGATACAACTATGATGCTAAATTATTAGAAAATCCTATCTATAATGAGGCAGATACTAACGTAACGGTTAAACCGATTAAAATTAAAATTACTATAAAAATTGGTGACTGGAAGTTAGTTTGTGTTGTAGACGAACCTGAAAATGGTGACATTGATTATAAAGATGTTATAAATAGACATGTTCCTAAGTATAAAGCACAAAAAGCTGTAAGAGCAAACCGTGCTTCCAGATATAGTACTCCTGGTAAATACAGAAAGTATTCACCAAGAAAATACAGACCTGCTTGGAACAGAGGTAGACCTCACTTTGTACCTACACATAGGCTTAGCAAAGCAAAATACCAATTATACATCTATTTATACTCTGAATACTTCAACGGTGAATTAAGTTACAGCGACTTCGTAGCTATCTTAAAAGCAAACGGTATTGAAATAACCAGTTCAAATGCTTGGGATGAAAATGGAATGTTAGTCTTTGAATATGACAGTATAGAAGATGTACCTGACTCATTCGACATCCACGATAACAGTGGACATACTTCAGACAGCAGTCAAAATATTGACAAATCTAAAGACACTGGAAAATCAGGTGTTGTAGACTCAGGTAATATAGAAGTAGAAATAGAAGTAGAAGCATAATCATGCTTTGAAAATATTTCAAAAACTTTTATATGCTAATCATATAAGAAGATTAATTCTCTGTTTACAAGTTATAAATAAGTCCTAATTACTATTTAAACCTAAAACTTAAAATTTCTCTTTTTTCTTTTTTTTTAAAAAGGAAACTCTGAAAACTACTATTTTTAAAAATTATTTGTTATTTTATTCAAAACCAAAAAATATTATACTTAAACTAATTCTAACAATAAAATAAATTTATTCAAAATTATAAAATCCATCAAAAAATTGATATAATCAACAGATTAAAATGTTAATTATGAACTTGGAAGAAACAATATATAAACGTCAGTCAATCAGAAATTATAAAGAAGAACCTTTAAACGATGATGAGATTGGAGAATTAAGAAATTATATTGATACACTAAAAGTATTAAATGAAAACATATGCTGGAGTTATGAAATAGTTTCGAAAGACAATATAAAAACAATTCTACCATGGAGAGCACCACACTACCTATTATTATATTCCGAAGAAAAAGAAAACTACCTTGAAAACATAGGATTCATATTTCAGCAGGTGGATCTCTTCCTGCAAAGTAAGTCTTTAGGTAGCTGTTGGCTGGGAATGGCAAGTCCAAAAAACTTTGAAAATGAAGATTCTAAACAAAAATTCATCATCACAATCTCTTTTGGAAAAACAGATGAAGGTTATCGGAAAATAAATGAATTTAAAAGAAATGATTTAAAACAGATTTCTGATAAGGTCGATGAAAGGTTAATACCTGCCCAGCTGGCACCATCAGCAACAAATAGTCAGCCATGGTATTTTACACACAACAATGATGGAAGTTACAACGTTTACAGGAAAAAGCAAAATATACTAAGAAGAAGATTTACGGAAAAATGGAATAAGATAGACATTGGAATATCACTGGCACATCTTTATATTACAAACACGGAAACTTTTAAATTTTATATTAGGGATGATGCAGAGCAATTGCGCAACTATTTCTATGAAGGAAGCTTTGAGATGTAATCTCTATTGTGAATTATTGAAGTTTTCCACAATCTGATTTATAGGTTTCCAAAAACATTTTCACACAAATACTTTTTTTATACAACTTTTTTTTTAACTTAAACAAAAAGATAAATTAACCTTGTTTTACATAACTATTAATAGCTAAATTTTAAGGATTTTGATAAATATGGATTTAAGAGCAGGAAGATTTGATGGACAAATGACTGATGATGCTGCAGCATTTTCATCAAGTATTGAATTCGACAAAAGATTATTTGAAGCGGATATTAAATGTAATCGTGCACATACAACTATGCTTACTGAAGAAGGAATCATTCCTGAAGAAGCAGGAAAAAAAATATTGAAAGCATTGGATAAACTTGAAGAGGAAGGTTTGGAAGCACTTGATTTAAATCCTTCCTTCGAAGATATTCACATGGCATTGGAAGATTATGTCACAAAAGAAATAGGTAAAGAAGCAGGATTTATGCATACGGGAAAAAGCAGAAATGACCAGGTATGTACCGATGTAAGAATTACCTTGAAGGAGGAAATAGAAAATACAGTTGCCAACATTAAATCATTTATTCAAACAATTGTGGATATTGCTAAAGAAAACACTGACACATTGTTTATTGCTTACACGCACCTGCAACATGCTCAGCCAACAACATTTGCACATCACTTGATGGCATATGCTAACGAATTAAGAAGGGACTGTGAAAGATTCATGGACACATATAAACGTGTTGATATGAATCCTTTGGGTTCAGCCGCACTAACAACAACAGGTTTTCCAATAAACAGACAGAGAACAACAGAACTCCTGGGTTTTTCCAAAGCAATGGATAATTCCATTGATGGTGTAAGCAGTAGGGACTTTGCTGCAGAAACAATATTTGACTATGCAATGTTATCAACAACATTGGGAAAAATATCCGAAGAAATAGTTATATGGAGTACCTATGAGTTCAGAATGGTTGAATGTTCAAACCAGTACTCCTCAACATCATCAATCATGCCACAGAAGAAAAATCCGGACATTGCAGAACTGGCAAGGGGTAAAAGCACAATAGCCTATGGGGAACTTATGACTGTTTTATCCATGATAAAAGGTATTCCTCACAGTTATAACAGGGATTTACAGGAGGTTTCCCCTCACGTATGGAATGCAATAGACAACACCAACGATATTCTGGGAATTGTTCATGGAATGCTAAGTACTTTAACAATCAACAAGGAAAGAACGGAAGAATTGGCAGGTGCAAACTTTGCTACCGCTACGGAACTTGCTGATGTAATGGTTCGTGAAAAAAATCTTCCTTTCAGAACTGCTCATCAAATTGTCGGTCGTATAGTATCTGATGCAATTGCGGAAAATATTTCAGTAAATGAAATAGATAATGACTATGTAAATAGGGTTAGTGTTGAAATAACTAGTGAAAAACTGGATTTGGGTGAAGAATTGGTTAGACAAGCACTTGATCCTTTATTAAACGTTAAAAGTAGAACAGTTAAGGGTGGATGTGCACCTGAAGCAGTTATTGAATCCATTGAAATTATGGAAAGTTTTTTAAATGAGTAGTAATTATACATTAAATAATTGTTACAAAAAAATTATTTTCTTATTAGGTGATTAAATGTTTGAAGAAAAAGAAGCTATTTATTATGTAGCAGCAATCATTGTTGGTATTCTTGTGATTATTTATCCAAATCTTGTTGCATACATACTCGGATTGGTCCTTATAATTTATGGGGCATTAATGGTAATCAAATAGTTCTAATCAGGTCAAGAGCCTCTCCAGGTTCTAAAATACCTGCTCTTGTTTCTCTTAAAACCCTTTGTATGGAAAATGGTCTGTACTGTGGATATTTCTTATGAACTTGAACAATCAACGGACATCCATAACCTTTAATTTTTTTTACATCATATTTTGTTATAATATTTTTAACTTCGCTTTTTTCCATTCTGAATAATGCGGGAAGATTTATACGTATATTTTCACCGTTTATTACTACTGACTGAGAACCTGTTGATAATAAATCTCCAAATATCATCATGTCATATCCATGTTCCGATAATTTTTCTTCAAGTTTTTTATGGATGCTTTTAGAACATCTACCACATGGATGGATTTTACCAGTTAACGAATCACTTATGAGTTCTGTCATATCTGTTTCAACGTATTCATGTTCAACGTTAATTTTATCGCAAAGGTTGTCAATATTGTTCCTGAACTGTTTTGGCAGTATGATTGTTCCGGGATCTACTGTCAATGCTCTGACATTAAATCCCAATGATTTTGCAAGTAATGTTGAGAAACTACTGTCTGCACCACCGGATAATGCCACCAGTACATTGGAATCTTCATAACAGTCTCGGTCTATATTATCGTCAATATATTTCTCAATAATTGTGGTATTGTATGGTGCTTCCTGCTTCTGTTTTAGAAGTGTGTATAGGTTTGTGAATGCATCAATGTAATTTAAAGGAATTTTATCTTCATTTAATAGGTTATGTACGTGTTTTACAGATAATTCTAATTGGTATTCCTTGAGGATAATGTCTGTATAACTAATCACGTGGATGGATTTAAATCCAAGTTTTTCCCTTAGCTTTCCTACAACCCATCCACCTTTTCCTATGATTATTGATTTTTCAGGTCTGTCTGGTGCAATTATTGTCAATTCGTTATCATTTAGGTACATGTCCTTTATTTCAGGTTCAACAAAGTCATGTCCTATTTCTTCACGGATTGTGATAATTTCTTCAATAATTTCTTCTTTTGTGTACATTTATTTCCTCTCATATATTTTTACTCTTGTATCCTTATTGTTGTCATATATGCACTGATATCCTGCAATCTTTGTTGTATTGCTTGTTGAATCTATGTAATATTTTGCTTCTATTGAATTTAACTTATCTATTAAGCTTTCATTGTTTGCTTCCAATACTCTTGGTATTGTTGTGTAAACGTATTTTTTCAGATACCAGCTGAATACTACTCCTCTGTCTGATGATATGTTGTAGCTTTTGTAGTTGGGGTCATATTGATCTAACCATTCTGCAGCAACTTTTTCTTCATGTGTGTGTTGATTTTCATGTGTAATTGAGCTTAAATAGCTTGCATTTACTGGTATCATCAGGATTAATATTATGAGTAATGCTATTAAAACTTTCTTTTTATCCTTCAGGATGAACTGTATTGATGTTGTAACAAAATATGTTAAAGGTATGAGTATTGGTATTATGTAACGGTCAACTTTTACTGGATGATAAGAATGCATAATAATGTAAATTCCAATCCATAATAACATAAGATAATCCATTTGGTTATCTTTATCTGGAAGCCATCTGTAATATAATAAAAGAATTACAATAAACAGTAATTCTGTGATCATGTAAGATAGATGTGTATAACTAATTATTGTAAAAATGGATAATAATATTATTGCAGCTATTTTAATATTCTTATTATCAACTTCACAAATATCATAATTAACAAGATTGGATAAGAATTTTAACAGATATATTACAACCAGTAATATAAAAGCATATGATAATGGCGTTGGTGAATTATCACTGGTTGAAAGACTAACAAAATATGAACCGGATGCATTGAATGATGTTAAATATTCCGGTAAATTTTGCAGATAATAATAAGGATTTAACTCATAGCCTACATTAACACTGCTAACCTGGCTGCTGCTGGAAACTTCCAAAAACTGGCTGATAAATGGGATGGTGCCTTGAAAACTAAGATAAACACCACAGATAATTAAACCAATAATTAAAACGTAAACCACAAATGGTAATATATTCTTCACAGTCAACTGTTTTTTAAACTTATCGAAATTTATTAAAAGGTAATAACCCATGACAATTAAAATAAAACCCTCAGTAAATCTGGTGAAAAATGCCAATATAAAGAATAAAAATGCAGGATAATAATAATTAAAATCCTTATTCAATCCCCAAATGGTAAACAGCAATGCCCATACTCCAAAACTCAAAGCAGGTACATCCGTAGCTCCAGTCAACGCCCATGTTACAATAAGGGATAACATTGAAAATATCAGACTGGCAAGTAATGAAATTTCACAATCAAATCTTTCATTGAATAACAAATACATTCCAATAATTAAAAAAATGAAAAGAATTCCTGAAACTACAAATAGTGATGTTTCACTAATAAAACCTAACTTAAACGGAACGGATGTTAAAAGTGATAAGACAGGAGGAACACTTAACTGACTGCCTATATTGTTACCAGAAAACAACATTGCATTTTGTAAATAAACAAATATGTCCCAGTAACTAATGCTGCGGATACTTTGAGAATATAACAGTATGCCGGTATAAATTATCATCAGAACGGATAATATGCCCAACAATTTGTTATTTCTTGAAAGATTATTTATTCCAAACATCTTAATCACTTCTACCGAAGTTTTTAATCTCTTCTTTAAGTCTTACTTTATAATCATCACTATACACATATTTATATCCAAACTCAGCCAGATACTTATTTTCATAAATTTGAACGGTATCAAAGCCTTCCAGCTTAATCATTCCAGGATAGTCAACCTTTTCTTTATTGGTTGCATCGATGTAGTAGAAAGCTCCTCTATGTGAATCGTTCGCAGTCAAAATCTCTTCAGCAAATTTCGTCTGATACTCATTATCAGTAGTGTTGGGAACACCGCGTTGACAGTAAATATTCAGGTACCAAGTCACTGCAGGCCAATTGTCAGAATAACAAAGCGTTGTATTATTAATTATTTCATGATCCATTAACCAGTCACATGCTTCTTCTATATCAGAATAATCATTATCTGTTGGCATGACACTAACAAATAGAAGTGTGTTAGCCAGTAATCCTATGATGATTATACTTGAAATGATTTTCGAAAGATGAATCTGCTTAAGATTTACTTTTTCATCAATCATATTAAATATCCAATCCAGAGCATATGTTATGAAGTAAGCGATAAACGGAAGGACAGTTATGAAATAACGGTCATTCTTTGTAAACAGTATTGATTGGAATACCAGATATATTACCAGTAATGATATCATCAACAGTTCATAGTCCAAATATTCAATGTCATAGCCTTTTAAAACTGTCCATAAAAGGTATAATGCAAATAGGAAAATTATGATGCTGATTATATATGAAACACTTCCCAAAGTAAATAAGAAGCATATCAATAGTAATGCACTAAGCACCAGCATCAGCTTAAATTTTTGATTAAATATTAATTCACTGTTTTTGACGCTTTTAATAATTTTACATGCAAGCAATACAAATGCAAATACCATGAGTATAATGTAGATATATGAAATTGTTGAAGGTACATTTCCCATCGGATTAACTATTGCATTAAATGTTGTTACATCAGGAACATAACTGAGTAAATAGTTGGGTATATGTTTAATATAATACCAGCTATCCGGTAAAAATCCGGAATCCATTACCACAGTATTGGAAACAGTTCCACTAAACTGTCCAAGAAACGGGAAAGGCGTTCCTAAATATATGTAAAACTGGTATAAAAACCAACCGATACTGATGATTCCAAGTATTCCACCAACAATAATGTGCTTGAATTCTTTTAAATCAATTTCTTTAATCAGCCAATAGAAACATATTGAAAAGATCATTACTCCCGCAGTATACCTTGATAAAAATGCATATGCTGCAATAGGCAGTGCAATATAATACAGTTTATTATTATACCTATGGGCTGTCAGTATTAAATAAATTGTAAGAACTGTTCCGGTAACACCTATAATATCATTTCCACCGAGTGCAACCCATGAATAAAGAAGTGTAAATGTTGCAAATATGATACTTCCAAGAAGACTAATTTCATGTTTGAATTTAAGTCTTAGTAATAAATAAAACGTAATAATACAAATAAAGTATAATACGACATCTATGTTGAATATGGCTTCCTGATATGGATGTCCAGCTATTAAAAACATCTTTGACAAAATCATAGGTAAAACAGGAGAAATACTTGGAACATCTCCCCAACCCATTTTAGCAAAGTTTCGACCATTTTCCAAATAAAGGTAAGTGTCCCAATTTCCAATTCCAACATTGTATTGGACCAATAATCTCGGAATTGTTATGATTAATAGAAAAATAGTCAATAAGGCAATATAACTTAAATCTTTCTTATTATCTGTGATAAAATTTTTTAAAGTATTTATCATAGATTCTCTCCGTAAAAATTTTTTCATTGATAAAAATAAGTTTGTCGTTTATAAAAAATATACTTAATTTATTGATGTTAAAAAAAAATAAGAAATAAAAAAATAAATTTAAGTTTTATAAAAAAATAGATTTAATTTTAATTTAAAAAATAAAAAATAGATACATGGTTAAATAATTAAATAAGTTGTTTTAAATGAAAATTTAACCAATAAATAATATTTAATTTTTAGATTTTTTTGTTATTTATTTTTCTATAGGTTTAAAATTTTAATTTTATAGCTAATTGTACATCTGAAGCTTTTACAGTTTTTCTACCTGAGTGGGTAGCAATTTTTACTGCTTCTTCAGCAATAGCTTCACCGTACTCTGTAAGAATTGTGGATAATTCAATTTTAGCATCTTTTGTTGCTCGAGGAGCACCACCATTTGATAAAATTCTTCCTATAGGTGCAATTGGTAAAGTTTCCATATTATCACTCCTATACAAATTAATATATTTTTGTAGTATTTATAAGTATTGTTTTATCCATCACAAAACTATTAACTTTGTACTGGATAATTTAAGACTTAATAAAATGTTATGAAAACAAAAATTATCAATTAATTAGTTTTTAAAGCATAACTCTATTTAGCGTTATTTTTTTTAAAATCATAAAATGGGATTATTTAACTAAAATTATCAATGTTGCTTTTATTTACTTTAACCATATTTTGAAATACTATTATAGCGTTAATTATACTTTTATTTAAAGTATTAAATATGATAATTTTTTTTTAAAGAAAAAAAATGAAAAGTGATTATATGTATTTTTTATATTAATTGGAGTATGATTTTTTATTTTATTTTTAACTAAATTAATTTTATAACTTAATAGACTAATTTG
>NZ_JAEELZ010000094.1 GCF_016282985.1 Methanosphaera sp. | reverse complement strand
CCAGACATGATAACAAATAAAAGGGGAACTGATAACTAATATAAAACCCATAATCAAATAAATATAATAATAAACAAAAAAATGTCAAAATGATAAAAAGTATTACAAAAACAAATAAAAAGATAATTTTGTCAGATACTCAGATTATTAAAAATTAATATTATTTTTTATTGCATAATCTTCAACTAAATTGTAGGTCATATCATTAAGATTTTTTCTTGAATCTGCTCTAATTGTAACCCGTTGATAATGTTTTGGACCGTGAACAACATAAGCAGTATCACCATCAAATACTTTTTCTTTAGGTATTATTTTATCGGAAGGGAAATCACCTATAGGTAATTCAGTAGCAAAATAATTTTTCATAGAATGTTTAACATTATTTGCAGACCAATTTCCACAAGCCATATCAATTAATTGACAAATAGGATAAATATCTGTTGCTGCAGCAGTCATATACCTCGTACCACTTGGCCTAGTATTCAATTCAATGACAAAATCATTTTTAGATTTGGAATCATGTAAAATATCAATATCCATTGTCCCTTCGACACCTACAAGATTTGCTAATTCTTCTGCAAGTGTTTTAATAGATTTATTATGTTTTTCATTATTTATCCCATCAATATTTAATGGAGCTTGTTTGATTTTTGATAAAGGATGTGTTCCTTCAAGAGTAGTATCCCCTTTATATACTGGTACCAAAGAAACTGTTTCATTTTTCCATCTTAAAACTTCAATAGATACTTCCATTCCCTCAACAAAATCTTCCGTGAAGATATTATTCTTTTCAGAAACAAAATCAACAATATCCTCTTTAGTTAAAGCAATTTTTACTCCAGTACCTCCTTGTCCTTCAGGAGTTTTTAAAACTAAAGGTAATTTTTCTTTTAAATCTTCAATATCATAAGGTTCATCAAGATGATTAAATTTTGGAGTATTGATATTATTTTTTAATAACATTTCTTTTGTTTCATACTTATTTGCTGCTAAAGAAGCAGCAGCATACGGTGCAGCAATAACAGGAATACCATTTTCTTTTTCAAGAGTATCTTTCATTTTTCCTACATCAACTAATGGAGGATCTATTCCAATCAATGGAACAACAGCATCCACTTCTTCTTTAATAGCTATATCCATAGGTTCATCCATACCTCTTGGAACAATATATACTTTATCTGCCAAATCCAAATTAACAGCCTGATTATTTGATTCTGTGACTATTGTTTCAATACCTAACTTTTTAGCATACCATGCAGCATCATCAAATAATCTTGATCCTATAAATAATATTTTCATCATTACCACCTATACTAATTCTACCAACATATCAGTTAATTCTTCCACACTACATTTAACTTCCTCTGATACATTGTTTGCTAAATTCATTTCTTTTGGTTGAATACCTATGGTGATTATTTTACTTCCAATTGTTTCTTCAATATAATTAATAATAAAAGATATTGGCATAGAATGTGTTGAAACATTGAATGTATCAATTTGTTCTTTATTTATTATTAACATCTCACCAGGATTTGCATCAAATTCAACAGCATCAATTATTATTATATGTGATGGATTTAGTGTTCTGATTTCATGAGTATGATTTTCTGGAGTAGATTCCGTGTTTAATAAAAATACATTATCCGTACTTTTAGTAGTAATTTTAATTAATTTATCATATAACTTATCAGACAATAATGGACCTAAACCATCGTCTCCCCTTAATGAATTACCTATTGTAAAAACTAATAATTTATCATAATCTTTTAAAAAATCAGATAATTTTTCGAATATTTGCTTTGATTGTATTTAAACCACCACCCATAATATATTTTAAATTGATAAGAACAACATCACCCTTTGAAACCTTTAGAAGATTAACTGGTATTAACAAGGGAGGATTTAACATTGGAGTTGGTTCTGTAATTAATTTTTCATTTAAACAAGTATATGTTGTAATTAACAAAGTATTGATTTCTCCAGACTTGTCAATAGTTATTTCAATATTTTTTTCTACTTCCGGAGTTATTTTGTTAGAAAAATCAACAGAATTATATTTTATTTCTTTAGAAAACGTTTCAAAATGAATATTTTCATCTTCTTTGTATGTGATATGTAAAATATTTGAAAATCCTATCTTAATTGTGTCATATGTTGATTGAGGTATGAATATCGTATCTTTTTTTGCATAATCCAAAACATTATTAATAACTGGAACTTGTTCTTCATCAATTAATGCAGTATCTAACATTTCACAGATTACCACATCTGGTTTTTCATTATAATTATAAGTAGTTAAATCTGCTTCAATTAATATTATATTATCAAAATTTTTTAATAAATTTTCAGAATACCTTTTAATCACTAATGGATTAATTTCAAATGCATAAACTTTTTTAGCATATGGTGATGCAAAAGAAGCCATAATTCCAGAACCTGTACCTAAATCATAAGTTATTCCATGAGCTTTTTGAATTATTGCCTCTTTAAAAACAGATACTCTTTTTTCATCCTTTGTTAAATCATCATAATATGTCATTAATAAAAGTATGTCTAAAGATTTTAATATAATTGGCTCTGTAAAATATTACTTTAATTGAAGTATGAAATTAATAAAAATTCTTTCAAAACATTAAAAATATGGAAATAGTTATCTAATAAAAAAATAGCTTAAAAATAGTTAAAGAAAGATTTTTTTGAAAAGATTTGTATTAATATGTGGGTATAATAAGTATTCATTCATCTCTAACTTTTTCTAATTCACCAGTTCCTGCACTGGTTAATTTCACATGTTCAACACCTTTTAATCTCATGATTTTTTCTGTTAAATCTCGGATATGAATAATATCTCCTTTAACAATTATCACTTCAAGACAGTATTGATCATTCATGTGAATATGTAAACTGGCATTAATTTGTTCCCTAAAATCATGTTGAATATCAGTCATTGACTCCATAACTCCAACATAATGATGATCATAAATTACTGCTAAGACACCAACACGTTCCCCTTCCATTTCGTTCATCCATTGATATCTTAAAATATAATCTTTCAATGCATCACGAATTCCTTTAGAACGGGATTGATATCCTCTATCACGTAAAACATCATCAAACTCATTAAGCAGTTTATTAGGTAATGACATGCTTATACGCATACAATCTCTCCAAATTTTTTGAAATAACTAATATGATGTAAAATGTTCATATTATTAATTAATAATATGTTTTAATAATATATAAGTTTATTATTATTACTGTAAAATTTTTTTGAAGAAAATAAAATTTAATTGAATTAAAAATTACAACATGAATAATAATCCATCCATAAAGTATATATATAACATAACATAAATGTTATAAATAGTGTTACAACACGTAGTAATGCAGCGATAGTCCAGTCTGGCTAAGACCCTACCCTGCCACGGTAGAGACCCGGGTTCGAATCCCGGTCGTTGCATCAATCATTTATTTTACATATGCGTCTGTAGTCTAGTCTGGCTAGGACTTGGGCCTTCCAAGCCTACGACCCGGGTTCAAATCCCGGCAGTCGCACTAATTTTTACTTAAATTTTAATATTATTACTTTTAACAAGCTAACTTGCTATTTTATATAGAAACTTTTTATGACAATCCCATTTTTTTCTTATAAATATTATATATAACTTAAATTTCTATCAAAAAATAAACAAAATATTAAATAATCATTACATAATTATCTATATATAAAATAATAACATATTATTTATTCAATTAGAAGGTCAAAATATGATAGGTATTATTGTAGGTGCAGGACGTATTGGTTATAATTTAGCAAAATCAATGGCAGAAGATCATGACATAACCATTATAGAAAAAGATAAAGTAGCATGTGAAAAAGCTAGCGATACCCTTGATTGTTATGTTATTCAAGGAACTGGAACAAACACCCAAATTCTTAATGAAGCAGACATAAAAAAAGCTGATTTTTTTGTTGCGGTAACTGGTAATGATGAAGTAAACTTACTATCCTCAGTATATGCTAAAGATCATGGTGTAAAAAAAATTGTTTCTAGACTTAATAATACAGAACATGAAGACATATTCAAAAAACTTAAAATTAAAACTGTTAACCCTGAAAAAAGTGCAACAAGATTTATTGCAAGAACTATTATCCGACCATCAGTACAAACTCTGGCTACTTTAGAAGAGGGAGATGCTGAAATAATTGAATTAATAGTAAAAAATAACAATTTATTATACACACCTATCTCTGAAATTGAAAATAATACTGACAAATATAAAATTTTGACTATTTATAGTAAAGATGAAATGATAATACCTACCGATAAAACAGAAATAGGATATGAAGATAGTATCGCAATTCTGGTAAAAAGTAAATATCTCGATGAAGTTAGAAGTTATTTCACTTCAGAAACATGATAAAAAAAATAATACGATAAAATGACTTATGAAAAAATTTTAACATTATCTTATCATTTACGGTTTCAAGGAGTAAATGTTAGTATTCGTAGCACAATGATGGCATCTATCATTTGGGGCAGATATCGAGATAACTTTAACTTGAAAGAATTAAGAGAAGCTTTAAAATGCGTTTATGTTAAAAATAAAGAAGATATTGTTAAATATGAAAGATCCTTTGATTATGTATTCATTTATAACAGGAATACAAAGAATAATCCGGCAGATCAGGAACACATTGAAGTCAAAGAACAAATTACTCGCGGACATATCGATCATAGTAAACCATTAGATGATACTACGCGAGAAACAATGATTAGACGACGACTTGATAAAAAAGAAGTTGTTGATAAAAGTATACTTGATGATGATCTTTCTAAATTAAACAGTATTGATTACAGATATTTTGAAATCTGTAATGAATTTAGTAAAAAAATAGCAAATCAACGTTCTATTAGAAAAAAGAAAAATAAATCCCATAGTGTAGATATCCCCAAAACCATTAGAAAAAATCTTAAGGTAGGTGGACATTTAATTGATTTGGTTACAAAAAAACCACCAATTCATAAATCAAAACACATATTTTTATGTGATATTAGTGGATCATGTGAATGGGCAACCACATGGTTTTTTTCATTATTAACAGGATGTCATGAATCATTTGATAAAATTATTGTTGATGCTTTTGATCATAGACTCGTTGATGTAACACATGCATTAGATGTGGATTATAGAAATTCATTTCAAGTAAATGTAGGTCTTCAATCATTAGGTCTTCGACCACGTGGCCACTCTGACATGACTAAAGCATTTACTGAATTTTTGAAAAAAACAGATTTAAATTATCATACTGATGTTATATTATT
>NZ_JAEELZ010000093.1 GCF_016282985.1 Methanosphaera sp. | reverse complement strand
GCCTGCAATATTATACGTAAAAGTAAGCAGAAATTCAATAATGAACGACTGTGTAAGTGGGTACAGTCCGCTCCAGCTAAAATCAAACTCATATAACAAAAATAATCATACATATAAAAAGATAAATGTTGGATGGGGATTTAAACAAAGAATATAAAAGATGATAATATTTATTTTTTCTTTTAATTTTATATGTTTTTATCTCATCATCATTATTATTTCATTGTATAATAATGTTGTTTGTTTGATTTGAACAAAGACAAAAAAAAGATATAATCTTATGTTTTTTTTAGAATAAGAACAAAGATTATTACTATTATTATTTAGTAATACTTTTATTCTATCAAAAAAATAATTTGTCGGGGACTCATAGTAATATATTGTTCTTTAATTTTAATTATTTTTAAAATTATTTTTATTAAAATGTATAAAGATATGTAATAGAAATAAGTGGGGTAGATTAAAATAAATACTGGAGTATGTGCTTCGATAATAGAAGAAAATAAGGATAATATATTAAAGTTGGTTAAAAACTTATCTTATGAAAATGTTGATTATTTGGAACTGAGGTTGGATGTTATAGAGGATATAACTAGCAGTAAAGCAACAGATATAATTAAATCAATAAAGCAGATTACCCAAACGCCAATTATTTTGACTAACAGAACAAAGAAAGAAGGGGGATTATTTGATAAATCAGAAGAGGAACGAATAACAATTTTACTGGAAAATGCCCACTTGGTTGAAATCACGGATATAGAATTAAGTACTGATGAAGAACTTAGACAAAAAGTGATAGATAAAGCTAACAAAACAATCATATCTTATCATAATTTTGAAAAAACACCTGATAAAGAATTTTTACAGGAAATTATAGACAGTTCTTTTGAAATAGGGGATATACCTAAAATAGCAGTTAAACCAAATAAACTTGAAGATACTTTCACAGTTTTACAGTTATTGATGGAAAACAATGGAATAATTGCAATAAGTATGGATAAAATAGGTTCATATACAAGAGTAATGGGGCCGGTAATGGGAGCACCAGTCACTTATGCTGCTATAAATAACGAATCTGCTCCAGGTCAATTGGATATTAAAACAACAAGTCAAATGATAAAAAAATTAAAAACTGATTAAATATGAATGCGGAAGAAAAAAACATAATCAAAACATTAAATAAAATAGGGGTAGACACCAGGTTTATAAGTTTGTATAAAAATGGTATTTATATTAACAATCTAAAATTTTCCAAGTTTTCAAGAAAGAAAGAAGATGATTTTCGGAAAGAATATCCTCAAATAGAAGTCATACGTTCTAAACTATTTCAAAAAATATGTATTAAAGTATCAAGAACCGTAAAAAATCAGATAAAACCCCAAGTCAAATTATACATAGAAAATAATAATAGCTTAGAAAATATTTTATTATATTTGGTTTTGGAACCATACAAAAGAAAGTATGGTGTCAAAATACTTGAAACTAAAAGTGAAGATACACTAAATGTAAGTAATTATTGTCAAGACGATTTTTGTTTAAATTATTTAAATTCAATGACTGAAGGAAGAAAAATAACAAATAATCTTGAAGAAAACACAATATATCCGTTAAAACACGTTAAACATCAATGGATTTGTGATTGGGTAGAAAGTACCAATATAAAATATTCATCAAGAAAAGAAATGAATGAAGATAACAATAAGGAAATACTAAACTTTTTAGAAAAGCATATACCAAATGTACAGGAATCAATAATCCAATCCGTAAATTATCTGGAAAAGAATAATCAACAACAGGAGTAATAATATATGGCATCAAACACTACTGGAGAAATATTTAAAGTAACAACTTTTGGTGCAAGTCATGGAACAGCACTGGGAGCAACAATAGATGGTTGTCCTGCAGGATTATCATTAACAAGAGAAGATATTCAAGAAGAATTAAATAAAAGACGACCTGGAACAAGTAATTTAACAACGGCACGTGATGAAAAAGATTCTGTTGAAATATTATCGGGTATTTTCAATGGAAAAACAGATGGAACTCCAATTACTGCAATCATAAGAAATAAAGACCAAAGAAGTAAAAATTATGATAATTTAAAGAATAATCCCCGACCGGGTCATGGTGATTTATGTTGGCAGAAAAAATTCAATAACTATGATTATCGTGGTGGAGGAAGAGGTAGTGGAAGAATTACAATCGGTCATGTAATAGGAGGAGCAGTAAGTAAAAAGTTATTGGCCTTACATGATATTACAGTTACTGCTCACGTTACTTCCATACATCATATTCATACAGAAAATAAGTATTCATTAAACGAAATTAAGGAAAATATTACAAAGAATAATGTCCGATGTGCTGATTTGGATAAAGCTCAGGAAATGGAAGAAGAAATTCTGAAAGCTAAAAAAGAAGGAAATTCAGTCGGAGGAATTGTAGAAATTATAATTGATAATATTCCAATAGGGCTGGGTCAACCGGTATTTGATAAGTTGGATGGGGATCTTGCAAAAGCATTAATGAATATTGGTGCCGTAAAAGGTGTAGAAGTAGGTTTGGGATTTGAAAGTACATTACTTACAGGTAAAGAGTTTAATGATCCATATCATATGGAAAATGAAAAAATAATGACAGAAACAAATAATGCTGGTGGAATATTGGGTGGAATGTCTAATGGGATGCCAATAATACTTAAAATAGCTGTTAAACCTACACCATCTGTAAGTGGAATCCAAAAAACAGTTAATTTAGAAACAAATGAAAATTCAACAATAGAAATAGAAGGACGTCACGATCCATGTATCTGTCCAAGAGTAACAACCGTAGCTGAATCAGCTTGTAGTATGGTAATTGTTGATCATATGATAAGAGCAGGATTTATACATCCTGATAAAATATAATAATTAAAGCCCCGAGGGGGATTTGAACCCCCGATCCCCTGATTACGAGTCAGGTACTGTGCCGGGCTGAGCCATCAGGGCAAATAAAAAAAAGTAACAACAGATTAACTATATGTTTATTATCTTATTTAGTTATGTTGTTTTAAACATTTCGTATAAACTGATCCAAACTCATAGTTAATCCATCAGTTGCAGCAACCGTCCTAACACCTGTATTGTTTGTTATGATTCTGGTGTTTTGGAACGGATTGTTCATAATTAAGTTAACGCCTAAATGGGTCATAATCGCTATTTGCGGTTGAACTTCTTCTACTAATTTTTCAAAGTCCATAGTTCTCATATGACCTTTAATTTTTCGTTCTCCTTCCTTAATTACACAACCAATTAATACATCGGCACCTTCATGTTCCTTAGATAATTCTGGGAAGTATTCAGTGTCTGCTGTGTAATTAATATTTAATCCATCATAATTAATGTTAAATCCTACGCACGTAGAATCTCCATGATGGGTAGCAGTACCTCTAATTGTTATTTCATCTTCCTTAATAACATCCCCGGGATGTAATACAGAAATATCTGATTTTGTTTGATGATATTTTGATATACCGGGACCTATTTCCCCATTTCCATTAATTACACTTTCACTACCGATAACATGTCCCGTCTTTTTTGTCATTCCTTGAGTCATAGCTTCAATCATAATCTCGGCGTCATTATAATGATCGGTATGACAGTGACTAACAAGGAGCATGTTAATCTTTCTTGGGTTTAAACCGAATTGATGGCTTCTTACTAAAGCACCTGGTCCAGGGTCTACATGGATATTTTTACCACCAATATCGTCTATTCTAAATCCACCAGTCATTCTTTTTTGGCTGATGGTAGCAAAACGACCGCCGCCGGTTCCCAAAAATTGTAATTTCATCATATCTCCTACAAAATTTTTGAGATGATAATATTATTCTAAAATATTATCTATGTGTTTATATGCTAAGATAAGTATATATATTTTCCTATGTTTAATAAAATAATACATTTTTTTAGGATTAAATGTACAGTTAAAGATTTGATGAAATTTTTAAGATTAATTATTTTAAAGGACTTATTTTAACATAGGTTTTAAGTAAATTCCAGTATAGGAATTTGTTTTAGCTACTTCTTCGGGAGTTCCCTCAGCAACAATTTGTCCTCCTTTATCTCCACCTTCCGGACCTAAATCAATTATATGGTCTGCTGTTTTAATCACATCAAGGTTATGTTCAATAATGATTAAAGTATTTCCCTGATTTCTTAATTTAATCAATACCTGTAACAATCGATTAATGTCATCAAAATGTAATCCTGTTGTAGGTTCATCCAAAATGTATAATGTGTTTGATGTGTTTTGTCTACTTAATTCTTTAGCTAATTTTACTCTCTGGGCTTCTCCACCGGATAATGTTGTTGCAGGTTGACCAAGTTTAACATAACCAAGTCCTACATCTACTAACGTTTGTAATTTCCTTTTAATTTTAGGAATATTTTCAAAGAACTCTAAAGCTTCTTCACTGGTCATTTCTAGAACATCATTAATGTTTTTTCCTTTATATCTGATGTCCAGAGTTTCTCTATTATATCTCTTTCCTTCACAAAGTTCACATGGAACGTAAACATCTGCTAAAAAGTGCATTTCGATTTGAACAATTCCGTCTCCACTACATGCTTCACATCTTCCACCTTTAACATTAAAACTAAATCGTCCAGGTTTATAACCACGTTGTTTTGATTCGGCAGTTTGTGAAAATAACTCCCGTATGTATGTAAATAATCCAATATATGTTGCAGGATTGGAACGTGGAGTTCTACCAATAGGGGATTGGTCTATTACAATAATTTTATCAATATTTTCAACACCTTCAATTGATTTATGCTTACCAATTTTATGCTTATGTTTGTTTGTTAATATTTCATCGATACCGTGATAAAGAATTTCATTAACAAGAGTACTTTTTCCGGAACCGGATACACCTGTAACACAGATAAACTTACCCAATGGGAATGTGACATCTATATTTTTAAGGTTGTTTTCTTCTGCACCATAAACAGTAATGAATTTACCATTTCCTTCTTGCCGTTGTTTTGGAACGGGAATTTCTTTAATTCCTGATAAATATTGGCCTGTAAGTGAATGTTCATTGTTTTTAATATCATCGGGAGTTCCTTGGGCAGTTAATATTCCACCATGTTCTCCGGCACCCGGACCTATATCAACAACATGATCTGCTTCAATAATGGTTTCTTCGTCATGTTCAACAACAATTAACGTATTGCCTATGTCACGTAAATGTTTTAGAGTTTCAATGAGTTTCATATTGTCTCTTTGATGTAAACCAATACTTGGTTCATCTAAAACATATAGTACTCCAACAAGTCTGCTACCGATTTGTGTGGCAAGCCGTATTCTTTGAGCTTCTCCACCAGATAATGTACCTGATGAACGAGCTAAAGTAAGGTAATCCAGACCAACATCATTTAAAAATTCCAGTCTCTCCTTTATCTCTTTTAAAATTTCTTTTCCAATAAATTCTTGTCTTGGAGTAAGTTCTAAATCTTCAAAGAATTCTCTACTTTGACTAAGAGACAATTTTGTTAAATCAGCGATATTTAAATCACCCACGGTTACAGCCAACATTTCCGGTTTTAACCTGTCACCATGACATTTGGGACAATCATTTAAAGTCATGTAAGTACGTGCAGCTTTTCTCCTGTAACGTGAACTTGTTTCAATAAATAATCTTTTCATGTAAGGTATAACACCTTCAAAAGGCTTGCTGACTTCACGTTTTGTTCTACCGTTTCCAAAGAGGAATTTAATTTTTTCATCACCACTACCATATAATATGATGTCCTGGTATTCCTTAGCAATACTGTCAAATGGAGCATCCAAATCAATTCCATAGTGCTTTGCAACACCATCCAACATTTTGTTATAATAGTTATCCGTTTTTTGGGAATTACTCCATGGTTTAATTGCTCCCTGGTGTAAGGATAATGTTTTATCAGGTACAATTAGATCAGGATCGGCTTCTAATGTACTTCCAATACCATTACATCTAGGACATGCTGCTTGAGGATTATTAAATGAAAACATTCTCGGACTGATTTCAGTAAAATTAATTCCACAATCAGGGCATGCAAGTGCTTCACTATAATATTGATCAGCTATGTCCGGGTTATTGTTTGCAATAGTAACAAGGCCTTCACCAATTTGTAGTGCTGTTTCAACGGATTCTACAAGTCTCTTTCTGAAGTTTTCGTTGTTTGCAACTTTAAGTCTATCAACAACAATTTCAATACTATGTTTATTGTTTTTATTAAGATTTATTTCATTATCTAATGATAATATTTCACCGTCTACTCTTACTCTAACAAAACCCTTTTCCTTATATGATTCAAAGACTTTTAAGTGTTGTCCTTTTCGGCCTTTGATTACAGGAGCTAGAACCAGTATTTTTTCATGTTCATTTTCCTCAATAATGGCTTCTGCAATTTGTCCTGGGGTCTGTTGAGAAATTTCTTTCCCACAGTTATAACAGTGTGCAATTCCAATTCTAGCATATAACAATCTCAAGTAGTCATAAATTTCCGTAACAGTTCCAACAGTTGAACGTGGATTTACTCTGGTTGTTTTTTGATCAATGGATATGGCAGGTGATAATCCTTCTATATAATCCACTTCTGGTTTTTCCATTTGTCCTAGAAATTGTCTTGCATAAGCTGATAATGATTCCACATATCTTCTTTGACCTTCCGCGTATATGGTATCAAATGCTAAAGATGATTTACCGGAACCACTAAGTCCGGTAATTACAATAAATTGGTCACGGGGAAGAGTAACATCAATATTTTGGAGATTGTGTTCTCTTGCTCCTTTGATAATAATCTTTCTGTCTTGAATAGCCCTATTTCTTATTTCTTCTTTGCTTTCCATACTATTCCTCTTTTAATTCCATTATTCTATCTCTTAGTTTAGCAGCTCTTTCAAAGTCTAATTTCTGTGCAGCCTCTTTCATTTCTGTTTCAAGTTCTTCAATTAACATATCAACTTCTTCAATCGTAATATTGTCGATTTCTTGTATATCTTCAACTTTACTTTCAATTTTTTTATCTTTAAGTTTACGAACAACACTTCTTGGTGTAATATTATGATCCTGATTATAAGCTATCTGTATTTTTCTTCTACGTTCGGTAATATTTACAGCATTTCTAACAGAATCTGTTATATTATCGGCATAGAGAATAACTTCACCATCAACATTACGTGCGGCCCTACCAATAGTCTGTATAAGTGATGTTTGAGAACGAAGGAATCCCTCTTTATCTGCGTCTAAAATTGCTACTAATGAAACTTCTGGTAAGTCAAGACCTTCTCTTAACAGGTTTACACCTACAAGGCAATCAAATTCGCCCCGTCTTAAGTCATCAATTATTTCTGTTCTTTCAAGTGTTGTGATTTCGGAGTGTAAATATCTGCATTTTACGTTCATCTTAATATAGTAATCTGTTAAATCTTCTGCCATTTTCTTAGTAAGTGCAGTGACAAGTATTCTCTGATTCTTTTCAACGCGTTTTCTAATTTCACCGAGAAGATCATCAACTTGGTTCTTTACAGGTCTTATAATTGGTTTTGGATCCACTAATCCTGTAGGACGGATGATTTGTTCGACTTTATTCTTACTTCTTCCTAATTCAAAAGCAGAAGGGGTGGCAGAAACATACAAAACCTGGTTTTGAGCTTTTAAAAACTCATCAAAACGTAAAGGTCTGTTTTCTTTAGCACTGGGTAATCTAAAACCATACTGTACAAGCGTTTCTTTACGTGCCCTGTCTCCTTCATACATTCCCCTAATTTGTGGAACGGTTACGTGAGATTCATCAATAATTGTAAGATAATCCTCTGGGAAATACTTTAATAAAGAATAAGGAGTTTCTCCCCATTTTCTACCATTCATATGCATTGAATAGTTTTCAATCCCTGAACAATAACCAATCTCCTGAATCATTTCTAAATCAAAATTGGTTCTTTGTTCAATACGTTGGGCTTCAACATATTTTCCAGTAGCCTGAAAAGTTGCAACACGTTCAGCTAATTCCTTTTTAATGTTCTTAATTGCAACATCCTGTTTTTCACGTGCAATTACGAAGTGTTTTGCAGGGAATATAATAACTTTACGAATTTCTTCTTCAATATTATTTGTAAGAGGGTCTGTTTTATAGATACAATCTATCTCATCCCCCCACATTTCAATTCTAAGAGAGTAATTTGCATTTATAGGGAATATTTCAATTACATCCCCATGTACTCTGAATTTACCTCTGTCAAATTCAATATCATTTCGTGAATATTGCATTTCAACAAGATTTCTAAGAATTTCTTCCCTAGAAATTTCTTGTTCAACTTCTAATTGTAATGTAAACTCCGCATAATCCTCAGGTGAACCAATACCATAAATACAGGATACACTACTAACAACAATTACATCATCTCTGGTAAGTAATGATTGGGTTGCAGAGTGTCGTAATCTGTCAATTTCTTCATTAACTGAAGATTCTTTATCAATAAACGTATCAGTTTGTGCAACATAAGCTTCCGGCTGATAAAAATCATAGTAACTGACAAAATATTCCACAGCATTGTCAGGGAAAAATTCTTTAAATTCTTCAAATAATTGGGAAGCCAGTGTTTTATTATGACTCATCACGAGTGTTGGTTTATCCAATTGTTCAATAACATTTGCCATAGTAAAAGTTTTTCCAGAACCGGTCACACCTTCTAAAGTTTGTTCCTTATCTCCATTTTTGAAATGTTCTACAAGTGATTTAATGGCTTTAGGCTGGTCACCAAAGGGTTTATAATCGGAATGTAAATTGAATTTTGACATAATAACATTATATTTCTTAAAGGTAATTGATAATATTATTTATCAAAATTATTCAATAAAAAATAAGTAATAATTAATACATTAAATTTTAATTTACTCTAAGAAGATATTATTACCATCTAAAATTATAAATTTATATATAATCCGTTGATGTGAAAATATGATAGATTGGGATGCAAAAACTATTACTCTTATGGATAAACATTACCAGGAAATACTTAACCCCAGTGTTAATTTAATATATTTCTGTAGGCATTTTGAAGAAATATATACTATGGCAATGAATGAAGAAGTATTGATTCCTGATATTTTCAATGATATTATGTATTACACATCAAATGGGATAAATGCACGTTATAAAGTATTATTTTCTCCAAAAAGAGAGGAAGAAATTATGGAAAAGTTATTGCCTCAGAGAATGAAGCAAAGAGCCAAAAGACAGGAAGCACATAATAATGGATTGAAGTATTACTATGCTTTCATGGTGGGGGAAGTTGAAGATTTTGTTAAAAGATATCCATTCTGGAAAGATTTAATAAGGAAATACTGATTATATTATATAAGATAAATACAAGGTGCAAATATGTCTATGATGATTACAAGTCCTGAAGAATTACCACAAAAACCCGGCGTATATATCATGCATAATAGTGATGATGAGATAATATATGTGGGAAAAGCAAAAAGACTTAAAAGTAGGGTTCAAAGTTATTTCAGGGATGATGATAAATTAGATAGGCCAAAAACACAAGTTCTAATGAAACATTTTGCTTACCTTGAATATATATTAACAAACACAGAAAAAGAAGCATTAATTTTAGAAGCAAATCTTATTAAAAAACATCAGCCCCATTATAATATCTCTCTTAAAGATGGGAAACAGTATCCATATATTAAGATTACCAACGAAGAATATCCTAGAATTCATATTACACGTCGTTTAAACAATGAGGGTGCATCCTATTATGGTCCGTATACTGATGCAACAAATGCACGGGGATTTATAGACTTTTTAAATAAGAATTTTAAAATCAGAACATGTAAACATATGGATGGTCCTTGTTTAAATTATCAAATAAAACAATGTGATGCACCATGTATAAATAACATCTCATTAGAAGATTATAAAAGAAATATTAAACGGGCAAAATTATTATTACAGGGAAAATATAAGACAATTATCAAACAATTGGAAAGGGATATGAACCGATATTCTAAAAATATGGAATTCGAAAAAGCGGCAATGGTAAGAGATCAAATAGATACAATCAAAATCACCTTGGAAAAACAAAGTATCCAACCGACAAGGGAAGTTGATCAGGATATAATTGGTATCGATCATAATGATTCTGAAGCAGCAGTAGTAATAATATCAGTTAGAAATGGTAAAACCAACAAAAAAGATGACCTGGTACTTAAACAGATTGAAGGATTCACAGACACTGAAATACTCACAGAATTTATTAAACAATACTATTCCACCGCACCTGCACCGGATGAAATAATATTGGAAGATAAAATTAATGATGAAGAAATCATTAAAGAATGGTTGGAAGAAAAACAGGGACATAAAATAAAAATCAAAGTTGCTGAAGAGGGACATTATTTAACGTTAATTAAAATAGCTAAGAAAAATGCACATATAAGTTTAACAGAAAACACTAAAGAAGAAGAAAATCCGTTATTAACGTTGGAACAATATTTAAATCTACCAAAATTACCTTATCATATAGAAGCGTTTGATATTTCAAATATTTCGGGTATTCATGCGGTAGCATCAATGGTGGTCTTTGAAAATGCTAAACCGGCAAAAAAGATGTACCGAAAATTTAAAATGAATACGCCGGGACCAAACGATTTTGCAATGATGAAAGAAGTTATTACAAGAAGATATTCGAGAATATCTCCAAACTATGATAAACAGATAGATTCTAATGATTCCATGTTTATCAAACCAGACCTTGTTCTTATTGATGGGGGTAAGGGACAATTAGGGATGGCAGTAGAAGTATTTAATGAGTTAAATATTACTGATGTACCTCTTGTAGGTCTGGCCAAGAAATTTGAAGAGTTATATGTTCCCGGTAGAAGTGAACCAATAATATTGCCTAGAAAATCAACGGCATTACATCTTTTACAATATGTGCGTGATGAATCACATAGATTTGCAATTACATTCCACAGACAGTTAAGAGGTAAGGCTTTTACAAAATCAATTCTTGATGAAATTCCAGGAGTTGGTAAAAAGAGAAAACAGGCATTGTTAACACATTTTGAAAATCTTGATGCCATATATGATGCAAGTCTTGAAGAAATATCAAATGTTGAAGGAATAAATAAAAAATTAGCTCAGACAATCTATGAAACACTTGAAAATGATAAAAATAATAAAAAAAGTAAGAATTAGAGTGTTGCAGAGTCTAAATCTAGTTTATGAGGAATGATTTCATACTCTTCTAATTCATAACCTATGTCCTCATAATCTTCTAATTCAAATTCTTCAAGTTTTCCATCAACCATTAAGTTACCAATATCTAAAATTTTATTAACTTTAAAGTTGCCTGTTGCTAAGCATCTATGGGTATTTTCGATAACAAATGGATTAATGTTTGTTGACATATGAGTAATCATTAATAAAGCTTTAGTTTCAGGTATTGTTAATTCTGGATCATAATTACAGGAACCTAATCTGTCTAGGAACATTTTGGAATATCCTGCAATGTCATTGTAATATATTGGTGCTGTGAAAATAAAATAATCAGCTTCCCTAATTTTATCCATAATTAAATTATAATCATCATCTAATACACATCCTCCACCCTTTTCACAAGCTCTACATGCGGTACAGTGTTGAATATTAAAATCATCCATGAATAAAACTTCATTTGTTCCATCATTATCTTTAATACCTATTGTAAGTCTATCAACAATTTGTTTAGTATATCCATGTTTCCTTGGACTGGTTATTAAGGTTAACACTTTCATATAATTCACCACGTAATTTTTTACCATCCCATTAATTCTTTAGATTTTTTATTTCCAAAAGGACAAATGTAAAGACACATTCCACAAGCTACTTGATGACCGCTTTCTTTACGTTTCATCAAAAATTCACCACATTTTTCCGGACTATATGATTCCTTTGGATTTGGCAAATCAACAATTGCTTTACCAGGGCACGCTTTAACACACATCTGGCAATCTCCACATAGAGATTCGATGGGTCTTCCGGCATATTCACCCAAAGGTGCATCGGTTAATACAGTTGCCCAAGTTAGTCGCGGACCAAATTCTTTTGTAGTCAGTAAATTATTTTTTCCCAGCCAACCAATTCCCGAAAGATTTGCACTGGCTTTATTACTGAATGGTTTTTTAAGATTTAATTCAGGATTTGTGCCTGAAACATCTAATTTGATTGCATTAAATCCTTCATTTTGGATATAATCAATAATTTTATCAGCAATCTTGGAAACTCTTTGGAAAGAATTAAAATATTCGTCAAGATATTCCTTAGCAAGGTCATCATCGGTGTATGTTAAAGGTATTTTTTCAATGATTTCTTCTATCATCTTATGACCAATTGCTATGGCATAAGGATACTTGCAGATATCTTCACCATACATTTCAATTAATTCTTCCTTTTCAATTGAAAAGTCAGCAATTCCATAAACATCAGATAAAGATCCAATATATTCTACGATGGACATTATTATCTCCTACTCTGTATAACCAATAATCATAGTCCCTATAGGTTCATCATGAGGTAAATCAAAACAATCTTTAATGTAATGGTCTGTTTCTGTAGATGGAATTGCAACAGTTAAACTACTTACAAGACTTTCCGGATTTGTATCGGTGAAAAATGAGCTTTTTGTAGAACTCATGACAAAGAATTGTTTTTCTCCGGGTTTTGAAAGATTACTATATGTTACAAAATTGTCAGACAAGAAGAAAACGTTTGGATCATTTCTTAATTCTTCAAGTTCTTCCTCGTCCATTATTGTTTCACCAATGATTTGTCCTGATTCTGTTCTAAGAGTAAAACTGGTGTCCTGTTCATCATATGAATTTTCTATTCTTTCATTTTTAACTGTGTTGTCTAATATAACCACTATTGCATCTTCTTCTTCAAAAGCTTCTTCCATTCCTTCATTTATGAAAGGTACCAGTTCTTCTAATCTTTTCATTTCTAGTTTTAGAACTTGTTTTTTCATTTCATCAGACATGGGTGCTGCAATCATTATTGATTCATCGGTTAGTAGTAATGCGATAAGATCTGATTTAATACTCATAGTATCACCTAAAAAAAGTAGGTTGGAATTAATCTTTTTTAACATTAAATCCAACTAAAATTGAAGCTAATTTTGCATCATCTTCAAAGTTAAAATATTCTTTTATATACAAATCTGCTAACGGATCGGGACTACTGGATACAACATCACAGGTATCTTCCAGTTCTTCAACTTCGATAAATTGAACAGGTGGTAAAATAAATGCTTGTTTTGCCTTATTTTTTTCTAAATAATCTGTGGTTAGTGTTTTTTGTATATCATTTGGATCAACGGTTAAAACAAAATCTGGTGCTACAAAAGTAGCATTTTCATCAGCTTCATGTTTTTTCTTTTGTTCTACACTAACAATCTCTTCACCCAGAATATTTCCTTTGTTGTCAACTAATTGTACTGTAGGGGTTGGAGGTGGTCGGAATGTTGCTGTTTTAATTATTGCAACAGTATATTCTCTGTTCAAACATTCATGAACGCCAACGTTAATTACCGGTATAAGTTCACCCGTTTTTTCCATTTCAATTTCAAGGATATGTTTACGTACATCATCATTTAACACACCTACACTTTGAACTCCTCTCAAAGGTGTAAGAGTGTCTAATACTTCCTGAAGTACATCATCCGGATTTTTTGTAATGAAAATTCCTCCCTATTTTTTTATTATATTTTAAACTTGTTTATTATAATTTAAATAACTTATTGTATTTTCTAACCTACTTGTATGTTCTAACATACCAAAAAGTTATTTTTTTAACTTAACATATTTTATATTATGGATTATAATGAAATTTTTAATTATTGGGGTGGACCTGATTGTCCAATAGATGCAACTTTGGAACTAATAAGTAGAAAATGGGTAATTGCAATTATACGCGATATGTATACAGGAAAAAAACATTTCAGTGAATTTAAAGAGAATAAACCTACTTTAAATAATTCTGTTTTATCAGATACTTTAAAATTCATGGAAAATAAAAATTTAATTGAAAAAAGAGCATGTAACGGGGATAACCGTAGTAATACTGAGTATATTTTAACGCCTAAAGCAAAAAAATTAAACAAAATTATTTATGATCTGGTTTTGTATGGTGTTGATGTTTTAGATTGTGATACCGATCTGGTGGATAATTTCCAAGAAAAATGTAGGGTGGGTTATAAAGAATTGTTGGAAATAGAATAATTATAGAGTAACTCCAATTACCATAGTAATTATTCCATCAACATAATCCATATCATACAAATCTTTAATGTAATGGTCGGCTTCAGTTGAGGGTGTGGCAATGGATAAACTTGAAACAATTTCTTCTATTTTTTCTTCACATTCCATTTCTCCACGTAATTGATTCACTACAAAAAATTGTTTATCTCCGGGAGTTGAAAGTGAGGGATATGTTACAAAATGTTCAGATATAAAATATACGTTTGGATCTTCACGTAATTCTTCTAATTCTTCAGGGTCGTAAATTTCTTCACCAATTAATGTACCATTTTCACTCATTAATGTTAGGGTAGGAATTAACTCTTCATCTTCAAGAAAAACATCCCTTTTATCTTTAAGAACAATTAGAGCATATTCCTCCTTTAAAGTTTCTTCAAGACCCCTGTTGATAAGAGGGACAAGTTCTTCCAGTCTTTTCATTTCTAGTTGGGTAATGGTTTTTTTACATTCATCATCCATTATGTCCACTTTAATAACTCTGTCTTCTTTTTTAATTATTTCAATTATCTCTTCAATATTAGTCATCTTTTTCACCCAGCCGTCTGCCCAGATTTTTTGCATATTCAATTAAATCATCACAATTTCCAATACTTGGCTTATTTTTTCCAACGCTTAATATTTCAACTATTTCACAACCAATTGATTCAAATACTCGGGATCGTTTATTTATGTATTTGTCATAATGTCCCTCATTAGCACCGTAAGTATGGATTATAACACATTTGGGATTATTTTTTAATTGGTTGGGAGTAGTTTTTGTCATAGAATAGAATCTATTTATAAAAATATGTCCCTGTGCATTTATTTCACCAAAATAATTTGGAGCAGCAAATATAAAAATATCCGATTCTTCAATTTCATCCATTATTTTAATAAAATCATCTTTTATAATACATTTTGAAGGTTTATCCATATTTTTACATATTCTGCAGGCCTTGCATGTGTTGATATTCAGGTCGTCTATAAAGTAAATTTTATTAGTGGAATTTTTTTCTTTCAACCCTTCAGTAATGTATTCTACTATTTGACTACAATTTCCTTTCTTTCTGGGGCTGGCAATAACTGAAATAGCTTTCATAATATCACAACTATAAACATAGTTACATATATGTCAACTTTATAAAAAGTAATTATTTATATTATATATATCAAATTTTTAAGTATGAAGACAAAAATTATGGAGTTCTTCACTGAAAGTGCAAAAGTTTTTACAAATCCTGACGACTTGTTTTACATTAAAACAGAGGGCTCTGATAAAAATGGAATTATTTCATTATTATTTTATAGTCTCATGTTGGGATTAGTGATAGGAATAGCAACTGGGGATATTGTACTTACGGGAATTCTTTTGGTTGTATTTTTAATTATTCCATTACTATGTAAATTAATACACTCCATTTTTACATTCATATTTGCAAGAATTTTGGGAGGTTCCGGTTCATTTTTTAATACATTTAATTTAATGAGTTATTCCAGTGTATTGAATGTATTGTTAATAATTGGAATTGCATTAGCAACATTAGGTTTTGCCGTAATTATTCCATTAATGTTCCTTGTATTCTTATGGAAAATGGTTATAGAAATAGTGGCTGTTAGTGAAGAACACAATTTAGGATATGCAAAATCATTTTTATCAACATTAGGTATACCACTAATAATCTTTATTATAATCGTGTTTATTGGAGGGTTGATATAAATGGATAGTAGTAAAATTTTAGGTATTTTAATTTTGATTGCTTTGATATTGTCATTATGTGTAGTTGGATATAGTGCAGTTAATAAAAGCTTGAATAATGCTTCCGAGGAAGGAGTTGTTGAAAATCAGGTAATTCTTAATGAGGCTGATTTAAACAATTCAAGTGTTCAAAACATTTCAACAGTTAACCTGGTCATAGACCAAAAAACTGGTGGTGCAAACATTGAATTTGTAGATAATATGACTGCAGTTTATAATATCACATCCAAAGAAAATGAAAATGATACAACAAATGTAACAACCAATCAAACAGGAGATCATTTAGATGTTGTTGTACATTCAAATTCTTCAGATAACACGATATTCTTAAGTAATAAATATAATTATAATATCAGTGGAAACTTTATAGCAGGCGGATTTGATGCAAATTTAAATAATAATGCAACCATAGATCAAATGAATATCAATGCTACATTGGGTGGAGTTAATATAAGATTTAATGGAGGAAGTCTCAATACATTAAATACTATTATTACTACTGGTGGTTTAAACATCATCGGAGAACCAAATGGTGTAACAACAATTAACTCTGAAATTCAAATTGGTGGATTAAACTTACAATTAGGACGACCAATAGCAGATATATTCTCAAACATTGATGTTGGCGGAATAAATTCAGGAGATTATCAACAAATCTCTGATGTGGAATTTAAAGGAAATGAATTTGATTCATCCAATAATAAATTAATTGTACATAATAACATTAGACTTGGTGGAGTAAATACTCAATCATTCTCTAATTAATCTTTTTTTTTATTGATTTTTTAATCATAAATTATTTTAAAAATAGTTTTTTATTGTGGGGATAAAAAAATTATATAAGTGAAAAAAAATCACTTATAAACGTTTTAAGAATTCTAAGATAAGTTTTACAGTGTCTTCCATGTCTTTAAGATTTACAACACTTATTGGGGTGTGAATATATCTTGAACCGGCAGATAAAGTTGCAGTTGCAATTCCTTCACGTGTTAAGTGGATTGCTGTAGCATCTGTTGTTCCACCATCACCAACTTCTAACTGACATTCAATTCCTGCAGATTCTGCTGCTTCAAGTAATAATTTTTTCATCATAGGATGTGTGATTAAACCTCTACCACTTGCATCTGCAAATGAGATTACTGGTCCGGAACCTGCTTTTACAGGTGCATCTTCTGGTTTAACACCTGGGTGGTCACCAGCAATGGTAACATCTAATGCTATTGCCATATCAGGATTAAGTTTGAATGCTGAAGTTTTTGCTCCTTTAAGTCCAACTTCTTCTTGTACTGTTCCAACACCATATACTGTTGCTTCAGTATCTAATTGTTGCATAACTTTTGTCATTATTGCACAGCCAACACGGTTGTCTAATGCTTTACCCATTACTAAATCGTTTAAGCATTCTTCAAAGTCTGTGTGGAATACAATAGCATCTCCTATTGAAACAAGTGTTTCTGCCTGTTCTTTATCTTTTGCACCAATGTCTATAAACATGTCTTTATAAGTGATGATTTTTTTAGCTTCTTCAGCACTGGTAATGTGTGGTGGTTTAGAACCGATAATACCTGGCACTTCTCCATTTTCAGTTTGAACATATACTTTTTGGTTTAATAACATTTGATCGTTTATTCCACCAATTTTAACGAATCTTAAAAATCCATCATCATCAATGAAACTTACCATTAATCCGATTTCATCCATGTGGGAAGCTAACATTACACTAGGTTTTCCTTCTTTACCTTTGTGGGTGGTAATAAGGTTTCCCATTATATCAGTTTCCATTTCATCTACGCAGTCTTTTAATTCATCTTTAAGTATTTCACGTATTTCATCTTCGAATCCTGATATACCGCAGGCTTCTGATAATCTTTTTAATAAATCTTTCATTGTAAAACCTCTTTATTATAAAATTTTTGTTTCTATATTTAATTTTATAACATCATTTATAATAACTTTTGTTTAGTTATATATTAAAACTAAAATAAGTAACTACTAATAGGATTGTTTACAAAATATATAATAATATTGAAAAAATTAACATAGGGTGGTTTCTTAATGAAATCATTCAATAGAGAGTGGATTAATTATGGATGTTTTAACAATCATTATAATGATAGTTTTATTTATTCTAGCTATGTTATTTGTTTTTTCAACAGCATTATTAACACCATATATAGGTAAAAAAAATTTAATATCCGTAATATTATTGGGTTTAATTGTAGGTTTAGCCTCAGGAGCGTTTTTGCTCACGCCAATAGTGGGGGATATACCTGACTTTACTAGGGTTATAGTAGAGGAAAGTGTTGATGGTACTGATGTTATTGAGCTAGATTTATCGACTAACGGAAACTTAACACAGATTATTCAAAATATTTCCTCCATAACGGGAGTAGAAAGTGTAGATTATGATGGAATAACTATTAAAATTGATGAGGATTTTGACTCGGATACTGAAAAGCGGCTGATAAAGCAATCGATAAATGATAGTAATAAAGATATTTCAAATGTTATTGAAATAGATGATAAAACATTTCTTGTAGAAATCGCAGAAAATGGTGATCCTCAGGGAGTTTTAAACAGTATTTACAGTACATTTAGTTATGCAACTTACACTCATCTTAGATATACTTCAATGGGTGCAAATGCTACAGTTCAAGCAAATAATGTTACAAAAATTTTAAATGCAATATCAGAAAATGAAGTAGTTGTATTGAATGTGACTGGTCCTACAGAGACACAGAATGCATTTTTAAGTCAATTCATGCCTACCGGAACTAATGTTATTTTAGCTTCAGGGGTATTGGGTATAATTGTAGCAATAGCAGGATTCTTTGTAGATTCTTTAATTACATTTATCAATAATTTCAGAAAGAAAAGGAAGAAAAAACCTACGGAACGAGAAAAAATCAAAAGAAAAGTTGTTCCTGGAACAGATACAAAAGGATCTCCTAGAAGAAATAGGAGAAGAAAATCTAATTCCATTGATATATTTGATGAATCTTTTGATGAAAGTCCAAAACAGAACATAGGTTCAAATAAACGTTTCAAACAATTAACTGTTGATGATTTTAAATCAGAAGATGAGATTAAAAATGTTAAAAAAGAAAAATCTAAAAAGAGATTTTCATTATTTAACCGTTCATCAAAATCAGAATCAAAATCAGAATCAAAATCAGAATCAAAATCAGAAAATAAAACAGAACAGAAAAAAGAAAGTAGAAGAGAAAATAAAAAGTCTAAAAAACGTGGAACTCCTAGATTTAGACCTAAACGTAGAAATTAATTTTCAAAATCCACTTTCTAATATTCTTTTTTTTTAATTAATTTATTTTATTGGGAGTTTATTTTTATGAAGTCAGTAATATTATATTCAGGTGGTAAAGATAGTACTATGGCTGTTTATGAAGCTTTAAACAATGGTGATGAAATTTACGCATTGTTGGCTATGCATTCACGTAATAACGAGTCATATATGTTTCATGTGCCGGCTATACACATGGTGGATTATTGTTCGGCAGCTATGGAAATTCCTTCAATTGATGTATTAACTGATGGGATTAAGGAAGAAGAATTAAATGATCTGGAACATATGTTAAGAAGACTTAAAGATAAAGGTGTGGATGCAGTTTATTCTGGTGCATTGGAATCAGTATATCAAAAATCCAGAATAGATAAAATATGTGAAAAATTAGATTTAATATCCGTTTCACCGTTATGGCATAAAGATCCAATAGAATATATGAGACAAATAGTTGATTTAGGTTTTGAAGTGATACTGACAAGTGTTTCAGCATACGGACTTGATGAAAAATGGTTGGGAAAAACAATTACACATGAAAGCATAGATGAATTAATTCAATTAAATGAAAAATATGGTATTCATCCTGCATTTGAGGGTGGGGAAGCAGAAACGTTAGTATTGGATACCCCATTTTATGATAGAAAAATAGTGATTGATGAGGCAGATATTAACTGGCACTTTGATAGTGGAACATACGATATCAAAAAAGCTCATCTTGAAGAAAAATACGATTACAGTTTAGAAGAATAAGTTTAAGAAGTAATCCATTCAATTACTTCTTCTGGATTATCTGTTTTAATAGTTATTTCAATATCTCCAAGAGGGGACATGTTTTCATCAATCATATGAAAGGTATTATTATAAGCTGCCTGTTTATTTATGAAAAATTTAATAGAAGTATCTGTTTTATTTTTTTCTAAAATATTTTTAGCCAGTTCTTCCATTTCATTTTTAATAATAAGATGGTTTATTAAAGATAATGAGGTTAAATCATCTTCAACAATCAGATAATTATCTTTGCTTTTTTTTATTATAATCTTTTCGCCCATTATATTTCGAATACTGTTTTCTACCTTGGTTTGGTTTTCTGTTGGGTTTAGCTTTGTTTTTAATTTTATTTGATGGTTTTTTGATATTTCTTTTTGGTTTGATTTCATTTTGAATCAGTACTCTTACTCTATTTTTAAATTTTTGTATATGGCCTTCGTTAATAAGCATGTAATCAGCTTGTGCAATTACATTTCCTATCCCGAATTTAAGCTCTCTTTCATCTCTTTCTCTAAAAACTTTAAAATCTGTTGAGTCATCACTTCTTTTTCTTCGAATAAGTCTATTAAATCTTTCTTTAGGGTTTGAATGTATGGCTATTATTTTAAAGTTTTTAAAACGTTTTCTAAAATATTGAACTTCATATGGACTGCGTATACCTTCAATGATATAAACATCCTGCTCAATTTTCTTATATTTCTTGGGTTGCTGGTATTTATTGTTGTTTTTGTAAATTTTCTTAACCATATGTTTATTGTTGTGTCTATTTCGGGAATGATTGAATATTTCTTGAATACATCTGTCAGCTACGACATTGTTTCCATAACGTTTTCTAAGATTAACCGCAGCTTCTCCAGTAGTACAGTTCTGTTTTTCAGCTTCTTTACGAACAACATCACCCATGCTCACAGTATATATTCCTTCTTTTTCAGCAATTCTGGAAATAATACTCTTGCCTGAACCTGGAAGACCTGTGACACCAAAAACTTTCAAAATCTTAACCTCTTAAATAATTTTTATACAGCTTTTTTAACTTTTTTTTCTATTCAAATCTTTTTAAAATGTCATGGATAGCGTTATCTAAATTTTTTCTATTATCATAGTTTTTAATTTTTTCTAGAAGAATATCTTTATCACATTCGGCGTATTTGTTCACGTATTCAATTAAAAGAGGCATTGCTCTGACTATATTATCTACAATTGTTACTGTTGAAGTAATCGCAGTCCTTGATAATGGATTCAAATCAACGTTTACAATATCTTTTTTAAGTGCAGCTAATTTTTCTGCCCTATCACCATCTTCTAATGGGATGAAAATTAAGTCTGCTTTATTAATACCTTCAATACTCACTGGACTTCTAGGACCGTTTAAATCAGGTGTGTCTATAAAATCATCATCATCAGTACCTAAAATTTCTTTAACACCTAATTTTTTATAAACCGCTTCAATATTTTTAATTCTTTCAGGTGTTCTATAATAAAGATTAATTTCAACAGGTATGTCTAATATTTTGGATAATTCTGCAATCTCTTCTGAAACTAATGCTGTTGTATTACCATTTACAGATAATACGGGTCTTTTTCTAGTTAAAAAGTAACAAGCAGCCACTTCAATGGTTTTTTTAGAATTGTCGGTCGTTTTTTCTCCTATAAGATAATCGAAAGTTTCGCCTCTACCATGAGCAATCATACCTGAATCTGCAAGTATACCCTTTTTATGGGCTTCTACAATTTTTTCTCTATAAAGTAATGATTGATATCTTGGATGATCTTTGTTTATCATAATATAGTTTAAGTATTTTTTACTATTTATTTTTGATTAAAAAAAAGACTGTTTAATAAGATTAAATATAAACTTTTTATTTTTTTAAAAAAAAGTTAAAAGAAGAATTATCGTCTTTTTTTAGCTTTTTCAGCTTCTTCACGAGCGATTGTTTTTCTTCCTTTCTTTTTGTTCTTTTTAGGTTTGGATTCTGAAGATTTACTAATGTTAATCTCTTCTCTTGGATTTCTTACAAGGAATGTTTCCATATAATCAGCAAACACAGGTCTTGTAATGAATATACCAATTAGAACCCCAACTACAGTAGTTACTGCAAAACCAGTAAGCATACCAATACCTGTTGCACCTCTAGCAAATCCGATATATGCTAATGGAAGCATAGCTGCAATAAGTGTTCCTGCAGATGCATACACTATGAAAAATGCATCTTTAATTCTTGTTTTAACAATATTTTTTCTGTTACTTTTATCACGTCGTGCTAATACTTCATCAGTCATAACGATTTGATCGTCTACACCAGTACCTATTGTTGCAATCATACCCGCAATAGCAGATAAGTCCAAGTTCCAATGGATTAATGATGCAAATCCAAGGATGAGTACAAGTTCTGATAAACTTGTTACAACAATTGGAAGTACTAATGATGGTGATTTATATTTTAATGATACAATGATTACTATTGCAATTAAAGCTAGTAAACCTGCAATCAATGAACCGGTTTCAAACTGTGAACCTAATTCGGCTGATACACTGTTTACACCACTGATTGATAGTTTTACAGGTAATGCACCAGATTCTAATACTGTATGGATCTCATTTGCTTGAGTTTGTGCTTGTTCTTTGGTTTGTTCTCCTCCAGATACTTCTATATCTGTTGAACCTACACCGTTTGCTAATCCTGCATCGAGTTGTGGTGAAGAAATCAATTTGTCATCAAGGTACATTTGTACTTCAGCACCAGCTTGTCCTTTAGCAACTTCTGCAAATTTATTTGCAGCTTCTGTTGATACACTAAATGGTACTTTCCATCTTGTTCCTGTTACTTCTGCAGCAGAAACTGTTGTAATATCTGCACCGGTTAAAGCTGTTTTGTTATTAATTTTTGCTTCGAACTTACCTGGTGTACTAATAATACGTTCTACTTCTTCGGGTTGTACTCCCGCTATTTCAACGATAACATCTTGACTACCACTTTGTCTTACTTGAACATCACTTATACCAAATGCATTTAACCTTTTATCAAGAACTGCGGTTACTGTATTCATTGTATCCTGATCTACTGGTTCTTCAAGATGTAACTGTATCATTGAACCTCCAGCTAAATCAAGACCTTCCTGAAGACCAAATATGCCTATGGATATTACACTAATCAGTAATAATACTATAAGCAGTATTGTTCTAGGTCGTTTTAAAAATTGTTTGGTGGCTTGATTAATTGTGACCACCCCTTTCCATATGCCATTTAAGAATTCCTAAGTTCATAAGCCATGTGGATAATAAATCTGAGAGTAATCCCATTATAAGAACTGCTGATATGTCTGCTAATACTTGAGCTGAAGGTATGAATATTTTTACTACTATAAATAGTACAATCATTGAGGCTAGTGCTGTAATTGTAAGGGTTATTCCTGTTTTACAAGCACCTTCTGCTCTATCATCAAGATCTCCATCTTTACGTTTAAGTAAACGTGTTGTAAGAAGGATATCTGTGTCTACTCCATACCCTATAAGCATCAGTAATGCACCTACACTAGCTACAGAGAGTGGTATTCCAAATACTGACATACTACCCACAGCAATTGATAAGTTACATACTGCTGAAAGGATAATAGCTAATGATGGTACAGGATCTCTAAATACATAAAATACTGTAATGGCCATAAAAAGGAATGCGAATATGAGTGCATACGCAATTTGTTCCATAGCAGCTTTACTTAAAAGAGCTCCTACACTTTTAAAGCTCATGATATTGAATCTATCCGAAAATTTCTGTTCAAATTGGGCTTGATCAACATCACCTGATATTGTAACTGTTGCCGTGTTTCCTGATAGGGAAGTTTTCACGTCATGTATTCCCAATTCTCCAGAAATAATGTTTGTTACTTCTACTTCAGACATAGGTTCTTTTAATTCTAATGTTACTAATGTTCCACCTTTTAAATCAACACCTTCATTTAATCCAAAGATTCCAAGGTATAATAATGATAAAATCATTAGTAACACGGGAATTATAATTAAAGGCTTATGAGATTTTCTTGTAATATATGTGATTACATCTACCATCTCATGTTCTCCTATGTTATCTGATGAAATAAATCATCAAAATAAATTATTCATTTTTTTAAATTTTCATTTATTATGCTATTATTTATATTTTTTACGATATTTAATATTAAAGTAATTTTTCGTATTATTTAATAAAAAAGTATTTTGTTAGAAAAAAATTTTAAAGATAATAATTTTGATGAATGGGGGTTATGCTTTAAAAAAAGATAGTATGGGAGATTACGAATATAAATCCAGATCTAACTCTTTAATGATTTTTAATGTGTTGATTTTTATTTCATTTTCACTTTTGTTATTGACTCTCATAATAAACGAGTTTAAAATTATTCCACCGTTATTTTCGATTTTCTTTTTCATATGTTTTAAAACATCATAACCCTGTCTTGAATTGGTGGTGGTAAATATCACTACTTTTTTATTTTTAAATGAATTATTTTCTATGAATGTAGATATTGAGGGTGATATTCCACCAAATGTGGAGGGACTTCCAACGATAATTAAATCATAACCATTTAAATCAATTGTTTCAGGATAAATGTCAGTATTATTTGAGCGAAGTGCATTATAATTATTTTTAATATTTCCTAGGATACCAGTTTTTTTATTCAAGTCTTTAATTTCAACTATTTCAGCTTCAATTTTTTCTTGAATAATTTGGGATATAAATTTGGTTTTTTTGTTTGATGAGAAGATTATTATAGAAGACATATTTTTCGCCATTTTAAGTTAAATTTAAATCATTTAGTGCTTCACGTGTACGACTCATAATTTCCAAATCGGAACAGTTTGTTCTTATAGAAAATGCTCCGACTACATTTCCGTTTTGTTTTCGTACCAGTTTAGCCATTTTGTTCATTGCATTATGGCTACCACCAATTTTCATAGTATTAAACAGTACTACATTCTTATTTTTGAAATCGGTATTATCTATAATTTTTTTTATTGCAGGAGTAATGCTTCCTAACCATATGGGAGTTCCAATAAAAATGGTTTCGTAGTAATCTATGTCTATTTTTCTAGGATTTATACTTGCTGAATCGATTAAACTTGTGAACATATAGTCAAAAACGGTTCTTTGTGTTGTATAATCGGTTATTTCTTTAATATGGGATTTTATTTCTCTTTTAATGGTATGTGCGACTAATCCCGTATTTCCTGATCTTGTGTAAAAAACAACTAAACTTCTCATATAATACACCATAAAAATTTACATGACTTAAATTTCTTTAATATATTCTATAAAAATAAATTTATTTAAACTTATTTAATCAAAAATAAAAAATCATTGATTTAAAATAAAATTGGATTTATTTTTCAAAGTATTTTATAAAATATGTAGTTAAAAATAAAAAAAATATAAAAAAGAGTTTAATCATCGTTTAAAGCTTCTTGAACTAACTGTTTCTTATCGTTTCCAGTCATCCTAAAAGCAAAAGAACGTTTAATCTTACCGCCTTTATCTTTAATCCTATTATTCATGGCGGTAATTGTTGCTTCACCACCACTTCCCATAAATGTTGCAAAAGTAACAACATTGGTTCCGGAAAAATCATTTTCCTCGATAAATTGAACTATAGCTGGAGTAGGTTTTGAAGCCCAAACAGGAGTACCTATGTAAACAGTATCATATTTGCTTAAATCATTTTTTTCATAGTTAATTCCAGTTTTTTTTCCTCGAAAAGAATCAATAGCTCCTATAACATAACCAAGTGGCCCTGATCTACTTTTTTTATCTTTAATTTCTAGAAGTTCTGCATTTTTTTCTTCAGCAATTAATTCTGCAACTTCCTTAGTATTGTTTGTTCTTGAATAAAATATAATTAAATCCATATTAAAACTTCCTAAGGATATAACCCTACTTCTTTCAATCCTTCAGTTTCATCAAATCCGAACATGATGTTCATATTTTGGATAGCCTGGCCGGAAGCACCTTTAACAAGGTTGTCAATAGCAGATACAATAACTAAATGATCCATATCATCTAATGAGATACCACCAATTTGACAGTTATTGGAACCACGAACGCTTGCAAGAAGTGGTACTTTGTTATCTTTTAGAACCTGTACAAACGGTTCATCTTTATAATATTCAGAGTATAATGAATAAACATCTTCAGCAGTTACATCATCCTTTAAAAGGAAGCTGTGGTTTGTTGTAATGATACCTCTAATAACCGGTACTAAGTGTGGTGTAAATGATATTTTTACATTACCTGAACCAAAATTATTCAATTGTTCTCTAATTTCAGGAGTATGTCTATGATTTGAAATGGAATACGGTTTTACATTGTCAGTACAGGTTGGATAGTGTGTAGTTGCTGATGGATTTACTCCAGCACCACTAACTCCAGTTTTACTGTCTAAAATTATTCTATCAACCAATTCATTTTCAACAATAGGGAGGCTGGAAAGAATTGCTCCGGTAACAAAACAACCAGGGTTTGCAATAAGGTCTGCATCTTTAATTAGTTCTCTGTTAATTTCAGGTGAACCAAATACAGCATTTAATTCTGGATGTAAATGTTCCTTATGATACCATTTTTCGTAAGTTTCAATATCTTTAAATCTGAAATCTCCACTTAAATCTATAACTCTGGAATCATTATTTAAGTATTCAGGCACTAGTTTCATTGATGCACCATGAGGAAGAGCACTGAATACTAAATCAGCATCAATATCCTTTGGATCCGGGTTGGAAAATTTTAGATCTAATGTTTCAAGATTTGGGTGAAGTTCACTAACATATTCTCCTTCATTTTTACGACTTGTAACATATTTAATGTTTACATTGTTATGTCTTGAAAGTAATCTCATTAATTCTCCACCGGTATATCCACTAGCTCCAATAATTGCAACATCTATTTTACTCATTTATATTTCTCCTATTTTTTTTTTAATCTGAATATTTTTTTACATTTTTAAAATGTACTTTTGCAACTTTATCTATGATATTTTTATCAATATCTTTTGGTTTAGTTTTTCTAAGGTTAATATTATATCTTTTTTCTATATCTTTTAATCTTTTTTCATAATGATACTTAGCAATAATACTGCTGGTTGCAACAGGAATGAATCTTTCACCATTTGTTTCTTGAATAATTTTAATATTTTTATTCACATCAAGATATTCGTTCATTTTCTTATAATCAAATTTATCAATAATTACAAGAACATTTGTTGTGTTAATTTGGCTTAGAAGATTTGTAATGACTTTTGAATGAAGATAAGCTAATAAATGGTTTAAATTTTTTCCTTCACTTTTAAACTTAGCATATAATTTATTATAACTAAATGGTGTTAAAACTATGCTTTCCTGTTTAATATTTAATTTTTCAATCTCACAGTACAAATCCAAAATATTTTTCCGGGATAATTTTTTGCTGTCTGTTACACCAATTTCTTTTAACTTTAAATTTTCTTCATGTGATGTACATACAGCAGTAATAACTAATGGTCCATACCATTCACCCTTACCAGTTTCATCAGAACCTATAGTAAATTCATAGTTTTCAAGAAAACTCACAGTATTTTTATTATTATTTTCAGTATATTGTTTGGTGTGATTGGAGTAATATTCTTTATCTTCAAGTATCTTACTTAACAAATCATAACATTCAGCATTGTCATTATAAACTAACTTTTTTGAATTATACAAAATAAAAACAATTTTTCCATCTTTAATACGTGTATGTTCATATTGATGGGGTTTTTCATGTTTATATTCTTTTGTTAAATTTAAAAAACGATTAATTTCATTATCAGTTAATTCTACAGATTTCATAACAATCTTAAAAAATAATTAAATAAAAAAAGGAGGTTAATCGAATTAATTATTCACGTACCATAGTACCGATACCATCTTTTGTGAAAATTTCTAATAATATGGAATGTTCAATTCTACCATCAAGAATATGGGCGGTTTTAACACCATTTTCAACAGCATTAATACAAGTTTCAACCTTAGGAATCATACCACCAGTAATGATACCCTCTTTAACTAGTTCTTTTAATTCATCAACATGTATTCTTCTTATAATACTTTCAGGGTCATCAGGATCTGTTAAAATACCTGGAACATCAGTTAAAACAACAAGTTTTTCAGCATTAATATCGGAAGCAAGACTACCTGCAACGGTATCTGCATTAAGATTCAATGTATTTCCTGATTCATCAGTACCTAATGGTGCAATAACAGGTATATAATTTTCTTGAGTTAACACATCAATTAAATTACTATTGATTTTATTAATTTTTCCAACATATCCTAAATCAACTTCAAGTATTTCACCATCCTCTTGTTGAATTTTTGTTAAATCTCTTTTTGAAGCTTCTATTAGGAAATCATCTTTTCCTGAAATACCTATGCTTTTTCCACCATGTAAACCTATTTTTGATACTATGTCTATGTTAATTTTACCAATAAGAACCATTTTAACAATATCCATGGTTTCAGAATCGGTAACTCTTAGTCCACCAACGAATTTTGGAGTTTTACCCATTTTATCCATTGCTCTGGATATATCCGGACCTCCTCCATGAACAACTAATGGTTGCATTCCCACATATTTTAAAAGGACGGTGTCTCTTGCTGTTGAACTCATTGCATGTTGATCTATCATAGCATGTCCACCATACTTAATCATTATCTTTTTATTATGAAATTTTTTAATATAAGGTAAAGCTTCTATTAATACATTACTAATGTCTATTGGTTCATAGTCTACCATTTTTATTCCTCCTATGTCGTATAATCTGCATTAATATGTACATATTCACATGTTAAGTCACAACCGTATGCAGTAGCATTATAATTTCCATCATGCACATCCACTTTGATTATGACAGTTTTTTCTTTCATTATGCTTTCAGCTTCTTCAAGTAATTCTGGTTTATCATAAGTTGTGACAAAACCTTTATCTACAATTACAACATCTTTGTCTCTATTTCCTATACTAATTGAAACATTTTCCGGATCAAATTCTACACCAGAATATCCCATTGCACTAATAATTCTTCCCCAATTTGGATCTGCACCAGCTAATGCAGTTTTTACAAGACTTGAAGAAACTATACTTTTTGATAAACTTATTGCATCATCTTCAGTTTTAGCTCCACTGGCAATAACTTCCATAAACTTATCTGCTCCTTCACCATCTCGGGCAATTTGTTTTGCAAGACTGGTACATACGTAATCTAATGCTTCTTGGAAATTATCATCTATTTCACCTTCAACATCATTGGTACTTAATAGTAAAACAGTATCGTTAGTACTTTCATCACCATCAACAACAACCATGTTGAATGATTTTTTGATACTTTTGTTTAAAGCTTCCTGTAAACATTCCTGAGGTACTTTTAAGTCGGTTGTAATAAATCCTAACATAGTTCCCATATTAGGTGCAATCATACCTGAACCTTTACAAATACCTGCAACTTTAAATACAGTTCCATCCTTCAATTTGTGTTCAACCGCACATTCTTTTCGTACAGTATCAGTAGTAAGAATGGCATCTGCAGCATTATTTGCTGATTCTCTGTTATTATCTAATTGTGATAATGATTTTTCAGCAACCGGTTTTAAAATCTCCATAGGCATTTGTCTACCAATAACACCGGTGCTGGCTACAGCTACATCTTCAACAGGAATATTTAAACTATCAGCAACTAGCTGTGCTAATTCCAATCCTTTCTTTATTCCATCTTCTTTAGTGTAACAATTCGCATTTCCACTATTAACAATTATGGCAGAAATATTACCATTTGCTATATGTTTTCTTGTAATGTCAATTGGTGCTGCATAAACTTGGTTTGTAGTGTATACTCCAACGGCTGTAGAATTTTCATGATAAATGATGGTCACACCGTATTTACCTTCTCTGTATCCACTAACTTTCACAGAATCAATTGCACAAATTCCATTATCTAAAATTTTCATATTCTTATTTCCTAAAAAAAATTAATATTCTAAAAAAATATAAGAGGAGATTAATTATTCAAAATATTAAATCTAGTTTATATTTATCTTGTAGACTGTTGGCTTGATCCACTTCCACCTGATTGTGATCCACCACTACTGGTGTGTGGTGAACTTCCACCAGAACTTCCAGAAGAGGAAGAACCGGAACTACTACTGCCTGATGAAGAACCGCTTCCACTAGAGCTACTTGAGGAATCACTTGAACTACTTGAGGAATCACTATTATTACTAGATGAACTAGATTTTTTATAATTGTTTGAACTAGATTTTTTTGTCGTAGTTTTTGTATAGTTTTGAGTTACATTTGAGTCATTTATAGATAACACGGTGTCATTTTCTAATTCTTCTAAATCATCAAGTAAACTTTCTTGTGGGAGGTCTATATGTACAAATGCTGATACTATTGTTCCACAGGCTAAAGCGGCAAGTCCTACTACTAAAATTAATAGAATTTTTGATTTTGTTTCACCATTCATATATTTTCCCTCCTTAACTAGCAATTGTAACAACTAATAATGCAAATAACAATGCAACAAATCCTAACCATGCATTACCAGTATTCCATCCAATCATTGTAACGATGAAAACAAATAAGAAGACACCTATTAATAAAGAACTTTTATTTGTAATAAAGTCCAAAGCACTTCTTGTAAACTCTGATGGTATGTAATATCCATACTTACCATTTGCTAAGTCAAAGACAATAACAGGAGTATCATCGTAAATTTTTAATTGGTCACTTAAATGTGCGTTTTCACCAGCTTCTCTTCTACTTTTTCCTATACCTACCCTTAGGTTTAATCCATTATTCATAGCATACCATGCACAGTCCAATCCCGTTTTTAAAGCAATTTCTTTATTTGGGAAGTTAATGATTAAATCATCTCCACCAACACGATATCCTTCAATTTTCCCTTCACTTTCATTAGCAATATATGCATTGATGTCATTCATTATTTCAATTAGTTTATCTTTACCATATTTAGAAATAAATCCTGTTGAATCTTTAGCATCTATGTACATGAAGTTATCTATTTGCATTGGAGTTAAATCTACTCGTTCTAAAGTTGGAATTGTTTCAAAGATTACTCCATATTCTCCACCAAGTTTTGTGAAGCCCACTCCACTTGTAGGTCCAATTTCCATATTCATGTCAATTGCACGTTCAATGGATGCTGCACCAGTCATTCCCACTGCTGCTCTAACATTACACCCATTTTGCATACCTAAAGAAATAAGTCTTATTGCAACTCTTATTCCTTCTTTTTTGGAGGGCATTCTAGAAACAAGTTCGGTTTTACCTTTTTCTATTATTTCACCATTTGCTTTAAGAATCATTTGAGCAAATGTTTCCATGATAGGAGATGGTTTAAATAATTCCACATACAAGTAACGGTCATTACCCATAATGATGTTACTTAATAATGCAAATTCATTTACTTCATCTTCTGCAGGTTTAATTTCAATGAATTTCCTGTTTTGAGGTAAATCTCTTTGGTCAATTTCCTGTTCTAAATTTGCAAATATTGTTTTACTGTTTATCTCTGCCGGTTTTATTTCAACCAACATAGTTTTAGTAAGATTAATTAAAGAAACATAATCTGTTTCTAATTCATTTGTTGCAAAATAACTTGTTCCTATACTTATAACTCGTTTATGAAGAAGTTGGCTGAATAATCTTTTCATTAGATTATTAAAAGCCATTTTATCTTCTTCCTCCACGTTCTATAGATATTTCGAACTGTCCTGGTTTTTCCATAAGCATACTTGGTTTAACAGATACAATCGGGAATTTCCATGTTCCTAATCTAGCTGCCATAGTACTTGCAATATTTCTTGAATTATGTTTAATGAATGAATAATCAGAATCGTTAATTATGATATTTAAATTAAATGGTGATTCTTCTAATACTTCATCTGAGTAAATTATGTTTAATTCGAAGGTTCCAGGTCTTGTGAATAAATCATTTCTTACAGCTACTAATGGTGAATGATCTAAGTTAAGTTTGTTTCTAACAGTTACTGCAATAGTTCCTGCATTTTTAACAGCTTCTTTGTAGTCTTTTGGATTAACTAATACAAATATTAAGAAATCTGCTTCTTCAACATCATCATCAACAAAGCTTACCATTTTATTTAAGATAGGAACTTTCATAAAGATGTTTTCTAATTTTGAATCTATTGCATTATCTTCTTCTTTATTTACTCTATTAATTGCTTCTTGTGCTACGGCTAATCCTGAGAATTTTCTGTTTTTCTTTGACTTATATACATCAAATCCTCTTGTTTCAAATTCATTTAAAGATTTAGAACAGATTTTTTGTAGTAAGTTTTTTACTTTTTTAGGTGGTGCTGGTTTTCCTATTTGGAATCTACCATTTTTAACCCTGTACGGTAATCTTCTACTGTTTATATCTTGGAATTCATCCTGATAATCTCTAAAGAAATCATTGGATAATATTTTAGCATCTTCTTCATATGCTAAGTTTAAAATGTAATGATCAGCTATAGTACCTGCCGGTACAGGAAATACTTCTTCATTTTGGATCATTTCATTAAAGCCATCTTTATCATCAATTTCATGTCTTAATGGTGCATCTGATAATACAATTGGTTCGTGTCCTAATTTTTCAAGCGTACTTATAGCTACTTTTAATGTTTTAAGACTTGGTGTTACTTTACCTGTTTCTTCATCGGGTTGTTGTCCGTAGTAAGCAACATTTGACCCGTCAACAATTATTTTCAAAAGATCACCTTTTTTCTTTTATTTTTTTATTCTCTGTTCATTATTTTCTAATATTTAATATAGTTTTCTTAGTATTTATTTATTTCAAAATTTCTTTTATCTTGTATTTTTAATGATTTACAATCGTTTTATACCTTTTTAATTGATAATAATCTTTTGTTAATCTTAAGAATTTAAAATATTTCTGATTTTTTACTAAGAACACACTATATTTTTTCTAATATTAATGTTGGGTATACTTCAGTATTATGATAATCTCATAATAGCTTCAGCTAAGTCACCATTAGCTTCTTTTAATGCATTTTCTGCTTCTTCTTTTGATTTTCCAGTTTGTGAAGCTACTAAATCAATGTCGTCTTCTGAAATTTCAACTTCTGAAGCATCTTCAGTGTCTGCACCTTTAATTCTTTCTTCTGCATTACCTGATATTTGGTAAGTTTCAGTACCCATAGCTTTCATGATACTGACTTCTGCATCTTTAATAACAATTTCTTTGTCTTTGAGGGTAATAACTACTTGTTCGACTCCTTCAAGTTCTTTCATGTTCATACCCATTTGTTTCATTTTCTTTTCCATTTGTTTTAGTTGTTTTGGACTTATTTTGCCACCTGGGAACATTATTTCTCCTCCTTTGTTTTAAAACCTGTGAAAATATTATATTATAATATTAATTTATTCTATATATATTATGTAATTTATTTACTATTAATGTTTGTAGAAAAGCAATTTTTTGAAGCAAAAGAAAATATAAGGATATTGTAATAATACCTTAAAGAAATACATTTCTTATCTTATTATATATAAAAAAAAATTAAAACAGGTTATATAATCTTTATTTAAAAAAAATATTGAAGAATAATTATTCTTCATTTTCCTTGAGGGTTAATTGACTAACAAGTTCGTTTATTCTTTTCTTCTGTTGTTCTATTTTATTATATAATTTAAAAACTATGTAGAAAAGGAACAATATAGAAACAATATAAACACTATCTAAACCACGACCAATACCAAATAAGTTAGCAAAGTGTGTTGTAATTGCTGGAAATAGTGTTACGATTATTATTATTATCCATACGAATGTCCATAATGCAAATACGCTATTGCTGAATGATTCGTTTCTATATCTAAAGATACCTAATGCAATGCCAATTATACTAAGTAACAGTAATATAATCTGATAAGTTAACATTTTACTTCCACCTTATTTTTTCAGAGTTTCATTAATAAACTCTAAAACAATTTTTATTCCAACAATAGTGTTTGTTCCTTTTTGAATGGTACGTTCATCATAAATGGTGGTCATAGGAACTTCCAATAGTTTTAAATGTTTACGATTTATTTCACCAATTATTTCACTACTTACTCCATAGTGGGGACTTTTTAAATTAAGTTGACGTGCTGCTTTATTGGTGAATCCTCTTAGTCCTGACTGTGAATCTTTTACCATTTTTCCCTGGAATAAGAAAGTAATGTAATTCATTACAGTATTACCAAAACGTCTACCTGTAGGCATATCATCAAAATCACGGGCAGCTATAACAACATCTGCCTTACCTTCTTGTAATGGTGGATATATATTATATAAATCATCAGGGTTGTGTTGGCCATCAGCATCAAAGGTAATCATTATATCGGCACCTTTGCTTAGAGCAGCCTGAATACCCGTTTTAATTGCTCCACCTAATCCTACATTTATAATGTGTCTGTAATGGTAAACATTTGGATTAAATTTTTTAACTAATTGTCTTGCAATGACAGGACTATTGTCTTTAGACCCGTCATCAACTATTATAACTTTAAATCCACGTTCCACTAATCCAGTTACTACTTCTTCTAATGTTTCCTCTTCGTTATAACAAGATAAAATAATGTAAATGTCTGATGTAATTGGTGGTATGTCTTCCTTGTTCATATTATGTTTAGCCCCAGTTAAATTAGTCTATATTTTTTGTATATCGTTAATAATATCTATATTAAAAATACTTTTTAAACTTTTTTTATAGGAAGAGTATCTGACAAAATTATCTTTTTATTTGTTTTTGTAATACTTTTTATCATTTTGACATTTTTTTGTTTATTATTATATTTATTTGATTATGGGTTTTATATTAGTTATCAGTTCCCCTTTTATTTGTTATCATGTCTGG
>NZ_JAEELZ010000092.1 GCF_016282985.1 Methanosphaera sp. | reverse complement strand
TATTCTCAAGACTGGTATACTTTCAATAATTCTGAATTAGGATTATATGAAGTACTCTTAGAACAAATTCCGAAATTTGATTATTCCCCGTTCATAACTGCATTATCACTTAACTTTTTATATTGTCTAAATCAATTCGTTATCTTCAGTCTTTAACGAACCTAATTGCATTTTAACCAGTTATAATTAATTATTTTCCTGGTAGTCTGGTAATTTTATAGATATGTATCTGTTGATATATAAATTTTTCAGAGTTAATAAATAGGGTATTTAATGTGTCAAATCACTTAACTTGTTTATCGGTATGAATTTCTTTGCAGGAAGGGATATGTTATTGATTTTTTTAGTCATCCATATAGAATCGTACCACTTGTTAAATTTGTAGCCCCAATATTTAAAATAAGCAGTTTGTACAAATCCATGTTTTTCATGAAAAATTTTTGACTTATTATCCAAATATGGATCATTTTCATCAGTTACTGCAATATAAGCATTAATGGACACTACATTTTGCTTAATAAGAATATATTCAAGTTTATCATAAAGTTCAGTACCAATTCCGTTACCAACAAACTCTTTTTTAACATAAATAGTAGATTCAACAGTAAAATCATATGCTTTTCCATCATGTACTCTTCTTGCATATGCAAATGCAACTACTTCACCATTATTTTCAGCAACAAGCACAGGATATTCTTTCATAATAGTTAACAAATCATCTTTAAATGTGTCAAAATTCGGAACCACATCTGTAAAAAGTACTGCAGTACTTTTAATGTAATATTCTAAAATTTCATGCATAGTACAAAAATCATTCAAATCAGCAAATCGAATATACATAATAATCTGTTTATAAACTATAAAACTTAAATACTTTACTGAAAAAACATTAACGAATACGAAGTAATGCTGACCCAATTAAGCATCAATTTCAAATTCATTCTTTTTATTTTACTGTCTAAATCAATTCGTTATCTTCAGTCTTTAACGAACCTCTTTGTAACTGTAACAGTCGTGGTGAATTGTGAAGAAGCAGTAGTGTTGTCTCCAGCATAGGAAAATACAAAAGTATATGTTCCAGCAACACTTGTTTGAAAAGTAACTGTTGCAATACCATTATTATCAGTGGTTTTTGTTTGGTGACGGTTAGCTTCATTTAATATGTATTCTGTCCCATCAACTCTTACACCAGTTACATCTACAGTTACCGTTTTATTTTTTAGAACACTGACATTATCTGATAATTTTATTTTAATGTTTTGTGATTGTTTTGCTTCTATTGGAGTTGTTTTTTCTACAAGTTCTATACGTGAACTGGTCTAAATCAATTCGTTATCTTCAGTCTTTAACGAACCTTTTATTTATTTTCTTTATTTTACTAGTTTAAAAAGTTTTCCACAATTATTTTTAGAGTATTACTAGGAAAATATTTTATTATTACTAAAATAGGGGTGGTTTCCTAATTACCAATAAATTTTAAAACTTATATACTTTTCATCATTGCTTATTGTCTGTCTTAACAACTTTAATTGTTTTTCAATTATTTGATAATATGTTAATTGTTCATCACAATAATTAATCTATTATGCATTTTATCCATTATACTTTTTATCAGAATATATTTTGATTCTTTTTTAGCACGTTTCTTTTAGGTCCTCTTCTGTGATTTGTTTTCTTTTTATTAATAAAAATACTATTTTAATAGTAATTTTTCTATAAATTCTTCTATATTTCAGTTTAATTAAATAAAAATATAATCAAATATAAATAATATAATTATTATATTCATATATAATTAATTAACATTTGTATAATAGAGGTGTTTGGAAATGGCTATGAAAACTATACGAGTTTCTGAAGAAATTCATACAAAACTATCTCATTTAGGCTTAAAATCCGAAACTTATAATGATATAATTGGAAGATTGATTTCTGCATATGAAGAAGAATATCTGGATGATTTTAGCGATGAAGAAGCTGCTTATTACAATGAAAGAATTAAACAATTTGAAAATGGAAACTATGAAGGAACTAGAAAAGTTGATTTAAATGCAATCAAAGAGAAAAGACAGGGATGAGCCTATTTATGAAATCTTTGAAGATAAAAAAGTAATTAAATTTCTAGATAAACATTTTAATGATATTGATTTAAAAAATCGTATAGAAGAAAAATATTATGGGTTAGCTGTAAATCCATATAAAGAAGCTCAAAATTCTTTTAAAAGTAAAAAATGTCCTAAATGTAAAAAAACCAGAATGGGAAATTATAGAATTATCTATTTCATTAATGAATCTAGAAAAGAAATAGAAATTATTGACATAGGACTACGAAAAAATATTTATAAAAAATGGGATTAATTTCCTTATTATTCTAGTCCCTATTAATCCATTATTTTTACTTTTTATATCAATTTTTATTCGTTAAGTTTAATCTTTAACGAACTCTTAGAATTACCTTATTCTATAATTGTATCACAAGATTGTGATTTAACACAACATTTTAATGCATATAACAAAAAAAAGAAGTTACTATCAGAAGGATTAAATAAAGAAGATTCAAAGCTTAAATCAGAAACAAACAAAATTATTCCTTCTGTTATGTTAGTAGAATGATTTCCTGCAGAACAACTGAGAACTGGAACTCATTTAAGTACCCTTAATTTATATACCCCACAAATCAGTAAAGAAAATAAAACTCCTTGGAAACATATATTACAAAATGAAACACCACGCTATCATTATCTATGTGGAGATGATACTATGAATATCTCACCTATTGTATTTGACTTCAAACGTTATTACACTGTTTCTACAAGTTATATTTACTCAGTATTTTCAGATTATTACTTGATTTCATTAAATGAATTATATCGTGAGAATTTATCTAGTCGTTTTGCTAACTATCTTTCAAGAATGGGATTACCTTAAATTCTACCCCTTTTTTTTATGTGTTATTCTTTTGTTTTTTTGTCTTCAACACTTCAATTAACACAACCATAATATAATCTAACAGTTATAGGAAAGAGAAAAAAATAGTAAAGTATAATTATGATTATAAAAATTCATAAATTATCCTTTATAATCAATAATTCTGAATGCTCAGGATACCACTCAATAAATTTAGATACAGTGTATAATAGGATATATTCAAAATTTTTCACATCATCAAAAAACCAATTTATTCCATGACAAATTTTTTTCATACCCCATCCATCAAACCATAAATGTTCTTTATCATATAGTTCAAGATTCCTACGAACAAAATCATCACTCATAGTTAAACTTCTAAACCCATTCAATCGATCTATGTAAACAAGTAATGGATAAGGAATAAAATATTTTCCAGAAACTAATAACTCATAATTATTTTTTAAATATTTTTCATTTAATGAAAAATTCCTTTTATTTCCAACATATTCTTTATCAAATTTTAATAACTCTTCATAACATTGATCTTCAATTGTATCACAATCATATTTTTTAAATCCTCTTTTAACTTATTAGACATTTATCTCACCTATACACATTACATATTATATACCAGGTTCCATCTTCCATTTGTTCCACGGATATAACATCAATTTTTATTCGTTAAGTTTAATCTTTAACGAACTTAATAAGTGACAACATAAAAGAACTAGGATACAAAGATATACATTATGTATACAGTGGTAGGGGATATCATCTAAGAATACAGGATGAAGAAATATTACATGCCAACAGTAACTTCAGAACAGAACTAGTAAACTACTGTATAGGAGCAGAAGTACCCGAACTAACAGAAGAACTACAACACTTCATAATACCATTCGGCTACAGTAAAGTCTACACCGACTGGTTCAAATACACAGTAAACCACCTACAAAAAGATAAAATGTACAATGGACTAAACCGAAAACTAAAACTAGACATAATAAAAAGACGAGAACTAATAAACACAGGCCAATGGGGACTACTACGAGGAGAAATAGGAATCCGGCGATACGATAAATTAGTAAACAAAATATCAGCAATAAACCGTGGGCTATGCGACACCAAAGTAAGCATAGACCTTAAACGAATACTACGACTACCAAGTACATTACATTATAAGGTGAGTATGAAATGTACAGCAGTTCATAATATAGAAACTTTTGATCCATTTGATGATGCTGTACCTAAGTTTGTGTATGAGAATTTAGGGTAGTATTTTTCTTATTTTTCCATTAGTGTTATTAGTGTTTTTAGGTTGTATTTTAGGTTGTTTGTTTCCTGTTTTCCTATTTGATTTTCAATAGTTTCTTCAATTTCTTGGTTTATTTCCAATGCTCTTTCCTGTATTTTTCGTCCTTTGTTTGTGATTTTTATTATTTTTTTTCTGTTGTCTTGTGGGTCTATTTCTTTGGTTATGAATTCTTTTCTTTCCAGTATTTTCACTGATTTTGTGATGCTACTTTTTCCTATTCCTGTTTTTTGTGATAGATGGTCTATTGATACTCCGTCTTTGTGTGCTAGTGTTAGTAATATTCTTGTTTGACTTAGGCTGATGTTCATTTCTTTTAGTATGTTGTTTAGGTGGTTGGTGTATGTTGTGAATGCTGTTGAGAGTAGTATTCCTAGTTTTATTTCGTTTATGTTTTCTTTTGTGCTTGTTTGGATTTTTTGGTATATGTCTTGCATTTTTATCTTTTTTTCCTTTTTTGTTTATTGTTAATGTTTATATAGTATGACAAATAAATAATTTCCTATGAAATTGTTTCATATGAAATGAAATATTTTTATTAAATCAAGAAGTATCAAAAAAATGAAAACAATAATAATATATATGTCTTCACACCATCAAAACACGGAAAAAATAGTTCAAGCCATGGCAGAAGACACAAATATGGAAACATGTAAAATAAGCGAATTAAGGAATATTAATTTATCCGATTATGATTGTATAGGATTTGCATCAGGAATATACTATCATAACTTTCATAAATCAATAATTGAATTGGTGAAAGAAACACGATTTACGAATAATCAGAAAGTATTTACAGTATACACCTGTGGAATTAACTATATCAATTATGCAAGGAGTATTGAAAAGATAATTAAACAGAAAGAATGTGAATACATTGGATGTTTTAGTTGCAGAGGATATGATACATTCAGTTTCTTTGAAAAAATAGGCGGAATAGCAAAAAATCATCCCAACAATAAGGATAAGGAAAATGCAAGAAAATTCATAGAACAACATAAAATAGGAGAATAAGATAATATGATGGATTTAAAGAAAATGAAAGAAAAAATGAATAAAATGCCAAAAATAGGAGAAGAAGGGCACTGGTCCAACATGAAATTCAATGAAAACATACTGCAGGATGCACTAATAAAACATGCACTAGGATTAGTATATTATCAAATGAGTGATGTTGGAGAAATATTTGAAATAGTATCACAAATCAATGATAAAAAAAGTGAATGGACCCCCGCATGGGCAAACAAGGCAGAACAACTAAAAGAAAAAGCAATACAATATGAAGAAAATAATAAAACTGTATCAGCATATAATGCATACCTTAGAAGTTCAACATACTACAGGATAGCAGCAATGGATATAAGCAACCCAGAAGATTCGCACATGATAGAATATACGCAGGAAGGATTCAATGCATATGAAAAATACCTGGAACTATCAGACTATCCTGGTGAATATATAGAAATTCCATATGAAGACACTTATCTGCCAGCACATTTCTACAAATCACCTACAGCAACAGAAAATGCACCGTTGTTTATAATAACGCCTGGAAGGGATACGTGGGCAGAAGACACACGGTGGATATATGATGCAGCACTAAAAAGAGGAATACACTGTTTGGTATATGATGGTCCTGGACAGGGATTTGCACTAAGACTCAACAACATAACATTCAGACCAGACATAGAAAACGTTATAACACCACTGATAGATTACGTACTGGAAAAATATGATTGTATAGATAAAGATAAAATAATGGCAATGGGTATGAGCTTTGGAGGATTCCTAATAACAAGAGCAGCTGCATATGATAAAAGGATTAAACTATGCATAAACGATCCTGGAAACATCAGCTGGGGTACGGGAATCATACCAAGACTGGAATTGATTATGAAAATACCAGAAAAGATGAGACCATCACAACTGGACTTCATGCTGAAAGATTACATGTGGAAACATGGAGTAAGTGAACAACAACTAGTAAACGAACTAAAAAAATATGACAATACAGAGTTACTGGATGAATTAACATGTAAAGTATTAGTACTGGATGGAAGTTCAGAGATAAACAAGGGTGAAGCAAGGAAATATTATGATTTACTCAAATGTCCAAAAGATTATATATTATTTGATGAAGACAGTGGTTCACAATTACATACCCAAATGGGTGGATATGCAAATGCTTCAGAAACAATACTAAACTGGATAGAAGAAAACGTCTAAGAAATAATCAGGATATACGGACTTATTCTTGTTTATATAAATAAATTTTATACATTAGGTGTATAATTATTTATTATTTTTTCATTTCCAGATGATAAATCCATTAAAAGAACTAGTAAAAGACTTGATAATTGGAATATGGGAGGATAAATAAAACCCACAAGATACGATAAACTAGTAAGAATGATAGCAGAAATAAAGCATGAATTATATGACAAAAAGGTAAGCATAGACTTAAACGGATACTACTATTACATTCCACATTACATTATAAAGTGGGTATGAAATACATAAGTATAAAGTATATGGAAGGATTTGATTCAGTTAAAAGGGCGGTACCAAAATTTGTGGATGAAAAATAAAATATTCTTATGATATCTTATTTTTCATTTAAAGGTAAGAATATTCTTACTATTTCTTTATTGTCAAAATCCTTGTCAAATGAAATTATTTCATATATCTCAAGGTTTTTCATAATTGTTATGTACATTGCATCAAAGAATGCAATTTTACTATCATATTTGACAAAGGTTTCCATAGCTTCATCATAATATGCAGAATCATCTACGATATTAAAGTAATAAGGTAAATTATAATATATTTCACGTATTTCTTTAGCCTCTAAATGTAATTTCATTAGGGTTATAGCTTCTGCTATGACTAGTTTGGAAATATACATTTCTTCTTTTTCATATTTATAATATAATTTTTCAGCATTTTCATGCCAGGTATCATTTTCAACAAACAATCCAACTATGAAATTAGTATCTAGAAATACAGCCATTATAATTCTCCATTTTTAAATTTATGTTTTAATTCAACAGAATCAATTGGTTCTTTAGCATTGTATCTTCCGATCATATCTTTAATTGGTATTTTTTTAATAAAATCCAATTCGGTTTTGCCTGATTCATTAATAGACCATTTTATGATATAATTTTTATCTAAATTATAATGTTTTCTTATTTCGGATGGAATGACTGTTTGGAATTTATCATATATGCTTGTAGTAACTTCCATAATATCACCTAGTAAATAATTTATATTAGGTAATATATAATATTTCATGATATTTTATAAATGACTAAATAATTAATCATGATAATATGTGATTCTTATTTTTTTATACACTTTCTGGGGTGTATAATAATTTGTGTATTTGTTTAATTTGATTCTTGATTTTCCATATTTTTTATTTTTTAATTCATGTATGGATTTTTTATAAACTGTTTATATTTACTCATGATTTTATCTTGTCTTGTTTATTTTGTTCATCAATTTTTATTCGTTAAGTTTAATCTTTAACGAACCCTTATTTATTTTCTTTATTTTATTAGTTTAATTATTTTTCTGCTATTATTTTTAGAGTATTACTGGGAAAATATTTTATTATTACTAAAATGGGGGTGGTTTCCTAATTACCAATATATTTTGAAACTTATATAATTTTCATCATATTAATTGTTTGTCTTAACAACTTTACTTGTTTTTCAATTATTTGATAATATGTTAATTGTTCATCACAATAATTGATTTTACTATGGATTTTATCCATTATACTTTTTGTCAGCAGATATTTTGATTCTTTTTTTAGCAGGTTTGTTCTTTTATTTATGGCCTCTTCTGTGATTTGTTTTCTGTTTACTAATGAAAATACTGTTTTATCTATTATTTGTTGTCTGAATTCTTCTATTAGGTCATATGTTAGACTTTTTCTTTTATTTAAATCACTATGGAGAAATCCACAGTAAGGATCCAAGTTTTCAATGAGTATTATTTTGGTTATTTCTAATGCCAATATTGCGTATCCATAATTTAACATTGAATTTACAACATCATTAGATGGTTTCTGGTCTCTTGTTTTGAAATTTATTTCATTTGGTAGTAATATACTTATTGCTTTCCAGTATTTTACTGATGTAATACCTTCAATTCCCCTTATCTTATTTTTTATTATTCCAACTTCTGAATCTTCTGTAATTTCTAGTTTTTCCAATATTTTTATATTATTCTTTATTTCATTCTTTAACTGATTTACATCCAAGTTTTTCTTGTTTTTATTTAATGTTTTTAGTGTATAATACTGATTATTCATTTTAGATTTGATTATTTCTTTTGAGATTTCTATTCCCTGAAAATTTTCACTTAGTTTATATTGTTTTTTTCTTAGGAGTATCTTTTCATCGTTTGGTGTTGTCAGAATGTATTCTATGTATCCATAGTTATTTGTAGAGATTAATGGTATGTTATTTTGTGATATCAATGATAATGCATCAAATGTTATGTATCCTTTTCCTATTATTAGGATATCTGATATTTTCTTTGCTGATATTCTGTAGATTATGTTATCTTTCTCTTTAACAATTATTTGCTCATTCTTTTTATGAATCGATTTATTATATCCTTGTATAATCATTTTCATAGTATCACATATTGTTGTTCTTCTAGGTTGATGTTTACTCCAATTTGATAAATGTTTTTATAACATCCCTGACATATTGGAACAATTATTATAGAATCAGTGCCTTTATTATTTTTTTCTAGTTCCATTTTTATGTTTTCTAGTTCCTGTGTAGATAATTCACCTATACTTATGTTTGTTGTTATATTCTTGAAACCATAATTTATTAATATATTTCTTACTTTTTCTTGATAATTTAAAAATTTAATTTTTGTTAATATTATAATCTTCATATAACTATTTTTTTATTTTGATTTAGAAAATTTTATGATTTTACTAAAAATACATAGTATTTAAAAGCAAATATTTTAGAATTTATTGCACTTAATTTTTTAATAAAATCTTCCTAAAATATGATTTTTACAATAGTTAATGTATATGTAATAGTTTATTTTTGGTATTTCCGGCATACTTTTTTTAGTATTTTTTGATTTTTTATTGATGAAAAATTCTTTGATTTTATTTCGTTAAACCGTGGTATAGCGAAGTAAAAATTTTTGACATAAATTATCAGTAAAAAATAGGAAAAGAACAAACCATTTTTTTGTAAAAAAAAATTCACTAAAAAAATATATAATAACATTTTAAATAATAAAATAATTTTAATTTTTTTATAAAATAAATATGATTAATATATTAAACATTCGATTTAAAATTACATTATTCCTAAAAAGTTCTAAAATACCAAATTTAGATAGTTACATGTATATGTAATTGTTTAAAAATAAACATTTAATAAAATTTTGAAAATGAGGAATATTTTAGACCAGTTTTACAAAGTAATAAAAATTTTCAATCCAATAATACTTTAATTTTTAAGTCTTTTTTTAAGAGAATTTTAATAAAAAAACCCTAAAATCAAATTTATTAAATAATTGACAATGTACTCAAGTATTATTAATATAAATTAAAGATAACTTTATATAATTTAATCAATTAACTATTGGATCATCCACATTGTCTGATTAGTAACTGTTAATCCTGTTTTTTCAATTTATCTGGTGTATCGTTAGCTGATACAATTCCAAAGTAATCTGCTTCAACAACATGGTCAGCATCTGCAATACTTACTGTAAAAGCTTTTCTTTTTTCAATGTTTTGAACTGTTTTGTGTGTACGTGTCAAATTTAATACTACATGATCTCTGGAAAGCATTGTTCCCC
>NZ_JAEELZ010000091.1 GCF_016282985.1 Methanosphaera sp. | reverse complement strand
GTATTATTTTAAATTAATTCAAATAATATTAATCCTTATAAGATAAGGAATTTATAATCATAATTAAATTTTTAAAAAAAGATAACTGTGACTATATAATTCTCATTATATAGAAATTATATGTTCATCACAATTTAAAAAAATATTTTGTTCTGTGGGTACAATTAATAGTTGTGTTAAAGTATAATATATATTATGGTCTATTTTTATTAAATTTTACATTATAATCATTAAAATTTAGTTGTTCTGAAAAAAATTTATTTTTTGATAATGATTCTAACAATGTCATGATCTTCCAAAACATGCTCTAATCCCACTTTTTGCCCAGGAAACTTAACAGATTTACCCCAAACTTTCGCATATTTGAAATTTTTTACAAAATCTCTGTGTAACTTATGAGCAACATCTTCAATTGTAGAACCTTTTCTTATAATCAATGGTTCATCCATATCAGCCTTTTTACCCTGTGGTTTCAAGTATAATCTAATTAAATCAAGATCAACAAAAATTCTTTCTTTAAGTTCTTCCATCATTATACCGTCATCCGCCGATACAAAGAGTGCATCAGGTAATTTTTTTCTTAGTTCTTCAAGTTGTTCCTTACTGGCTAAATCTATCTTATTAACAACTATGGTCATTGGTATGTATGCACGGTTAGGTTCCATTGCATCAATAAATCTGTCAATAGTAACGTCTTCTCTCAATACAACATCTGCACTATGAATACCATATTCACTAAGGATGGAATGTATGGTCTTTTCATCTAAATGAGTTAATTCAACAGTAGATACAATGTTTAATCCACCCATCTTTTTCTTAGAAACTTTCACTTCCGGCTTTTTTTCGTTAGGTCTTACTCCAATGTTTCTTACTTCCTCCAATATTACTTCCATATGTTCCGGTTGGAAGACATCCAAAACCATAATAATTAAATCAGCATTTCTGGTTGCGGATAAAATTTCACGACCTTTACCTTTACCCTTACTTGCACCCTTAATAATCCCTGGAATGTCTAAAATCTGAATTTTAGCATCTTCATATTCCATAATACCCGGAACAATATCTAATGTTGTAAATTCATATGCACCTACTTTAGAATTAGCATTAGTCAGGTAGTTTAAAATGGTGGATTTACCTACTGATGGGAAACCCAGTAGTACTGCCGTTGAATCTCCACTTTTTCTAACTAAAAATCCTTCCCCTTTTGTAGAAGAACTGTTACGTTTTTCTATTTTCTCTTTTAATTGTGCAATTTGAGCTTTTAATTTACCGATATGGTGTGATGTTGCCTTATTCTTTTGAGTTTTTTTAATTTCCTCTTCTATTTGTTTAATTCTATCTTCAGCTGCTGACATATTTTTCACACCATTTTATTTAATTAAAAAATTTTTATATAATACTAATAATATGTTTTTAATACTTTTTATTTTTTTTCTTTACAAATGTGTATACTCTTAATTTTTCCATTAAATACATAATTATTTATATTCTTTGTAATATACTACTCTATAAAGAATTTAACAATATAACCTTTATTTTAATAAAAATTAATTAAAATTCATAATTTAAATAAATCATATAATTTAAATATTGTTCTATTGGATTTTCTCATTTAATTAATGTTTTACATGGGTGATATAATGGCATACACTGTAACAATAGAAAAGGACTTAAATAAAAAATTGGAAGCAATCCGAAGCGTAAATTTCAAAGAATATACATTATTCTCCAAAAAAGTAGAAGAAATGCAAAATCAGGCAAGAATAATGAAAAACCATAAAACAAGATTTAATGCATTTGATAAACCGTTACAGGATTTCAAATGGATAGAATTTAATAATAAAATAATAGTATTCACTATTGACCCATTAAAACAAGAAATGCATTTATGTGATTATCTTCCAAAAGAAGAAGTATTTGAATAATAATCTTTATTTAATTATTTTTATATTTAAAAAAGTAAAAAAAATGAATAGTTACTGTTTATGCAACTATTTCTTTCCAAGGTTTAATATAAATACCTGACAATAAACCGTTTTCAGAAGAACTGTTAGTAATTAATGTTGAAAAAGTGTAAACAAGATTCATAAAACCAATTTTACCATTTTCTATTTCAACAAAACTTGGGCATGTTTTTGTTTCTGCTAATTTTGACGTAATATCTTCAGTAATTTTTATGTATTCTTCGTTACTTAGTAGAGTACTTTCAGTAATTGTTTCACTGGATACTGATGGTGTTTCAACCCATTTAAGTTCAACGTCACTTTTATCATTGTTGTTAAGTTTATTAACAGCAGTTATTAATAAATTAAATAAATTACCAATGGTAACTTCATGTTTATTTATTAAAATTTTACCAGGAACTCTTTTATTAACTTCAATCCATTTATTAAGTCTGTAACAAGCATCTTGTAAATCAGAAATGGATATTAGAATAGGTTCTGCTTTTTCTATAATAATTTTTGATCTTGCCATTGCCGGAGCAAAATTTTCATTTCCACCGTATATAACATCTAATGCATATTCAGGTTCATGGAAGCTACTGAAGTCTACTAATTGTGAAAATTTTCCATCTTCAATATTTGTATCAAATTTTGTTTCTTGATTAATTTTTACTGCTACTCTCCCACTTACAGGGTTATTTTCTTGATCAACAACATCAAATTCAATTTTAGCTTTTTCCCATTCTTTAACTATAATGTCTTCTAATTTAATTATTGCATCCATTTATTTCACCATAATACATTGTTAATTCATATGATAATGATAAAAATATTACTAAAAATTATCAGTATATATAACTATTATATTATATGTTTTTATTTGTTAAAATACTATGCTAAAAAAATCAGTGATTTAAAGAAAAGATTTTTAGAATATCCTATTTTTTTCTAAATTCATTTTCAAGTATTGAATATAAGTCAAGATTACTGTATGAACCGTCAAGATTTTTTTGACCATCCCTTAGTTTTCCTTCATAGGCCATGCCCGCTTTTTGCATAACTCTTTTTGAACCGATGTTCTCCTCATGACAGGAAGCATAAATTCTGTGAAAACCAACATCCTTAAAAGCATAGTTTAACACAGCATTGACGGCTTCAGGGATTATGCCCTTTTTCCACCATTTGCTACCTAAACTATAACCTAATTCTCCGGAATCATTGTCTTCAACATTAAAAATAGCTATTGAACCAACTATTCTATCTTCGTATATAATGGCCCATGAATAATGTTTTGGATTTTCAGAATACTGTAAAACATTAAAATTAACAAATTCCCTGCTTTTATCTAGGCTGTCATAGGGAATCCATGAAATGTATTTATGTACTTCTTTGTCAAAACCATAATTTTCATAAACTTCTTTATAGTCCTCTTTTTTAAAAGATCGTAAAGTTAAACGATCCGTTTTCAATGTTTTTGTTCCTTTATGTATCATATATCATACCGGCCAATAAAAATTATTATCAAGTCTAAAGAAATAAAAATTTTTTATTGTATATTATATAATATTTTTAATGATTAATATTTCTATTTTTGTTAAAATTTACAACTATTAATTATAATAATATTAAAATTATTTATACAAATTTCAGTAAATGATTTTCTATAAAAAATTTTTTTTTATATTGGGTAGCTGTTAGAATTGTATGATACAAGAGTATAGTAACTGATTTAATAGTGCTAAAAAAATTGTTAATGATCTTTTCATTATCTAAATGCCATCAAAAGACGATTTCTTCTTAAACCATCTAAAAAAAAGAGATTGGTGGGGAATATTATTGTTTTTTGCTTAGTAATTAAAGAAAAACATTTAGTTGTGAATTTATTTTAAAACAAATTTCTTAATTCCAATAACACTTAAAATTATTGCTATTATATAACCAATTAAAGAAATTAAAGGCATATCAAACACTCTTGGACCAAAAGAAACAACAGAAGAACCAATTATTAGTGCTGACACAAGTGCAACTATTGAAACCTTATCAGTAATATCAATTTCAAATCTAAACTGTAGTTCTTCATTTTCAATTTTATGAATTGTCCTTGTAAGAAGTTTTGGTAAGCTACGAAGCATATGCTCATAAAGAATAATGTTGCTTTTTTTACCTTTTAAAAACTGTTTAGGACTAATTCTTTGTTTGGCAATTTGGGAAGCAACAGGTTTGATTGATGCAAAAACATCAATTTCAGGGTCAAGATTATGTGCAACGGCTTCAATCATGGATAGACCTCTTGCCATAGTGACAACTTCATTTGGAAGAATTACTCCATACTCCTGCATAAGGCTAAGTAATGCTTCTAAAACACCATCGAACCTATTAAGTTGAACACCAAAGTATCTTCCGAATAAATCATTTAGGTCTCTTCTTAAAGTTTTTGTATCAATGTCATAATCCAATATGTCCATGTACATCAACTGGTTTATCAGTCCATCAACGTCCTGGTCTACAAATAATAGCATAACTTCAGAAAGATTACGTTTAAATTCTTCATCAAAGTATCCCATCATACCTAAATCAAGATAACACACCACGTTATCTTCTAAAATAAGAATGTTACCTGGGTGTGGATCTCCGTGGAAGAACCCATCAATGAATAGTTGTTGAAGATAAGATTCAAGGACATTTTTTGCTAATAGTTTTTTATCAAATTCATCGCCTTCACTCGCATAGACATCATTTAATTTTGTACCTTCAATAAATTCCATAGTTAAAACTTTTGAGGAACAGTATTTAGGATATGTTTCTGGAATATGAATATAAGGGTTGTCTTCGAAATTTGATTCGATACGTTGCATATTCATGAATTCGTTATTATAATCAATTTCTTTGTGAATAGAACGATCAAATTCTTCCATAATTCCAGGTAAATTTAATTTTCGAAGATCTTTATTCCATCTGTCTGCACGATCAGCAATGTATTTCATTATCATTATATCAAGGTCAATTTTATCTGTTATACCTTCTTTCTGAATTTTTACGGCAACTTTTTCACCAGTTACTAATTTTGCTTCATGAACCTGACCAATAGAAGCAGTAGCTAAATGTTCATGGGAAAATTCCTCGAACAATTCATTAATATTGCCGTTTAGTTCTCTTTCTACTATTGCCTTAACCTGTTCATAGGTTATTGCAGGATTATCATCCTGTAAGTTGGCAAGTTCATTGGCTATAGTTTCACCAACAATATCCGGTCTTGTACTTAATAATTGACCTAACTTAATAAAAGTAGTACCTAATTCCTGAAGCATCAATCTTAATTTTTCCGGAATTTCATTATCCAATAATATGTCAGAAGATTCTTCGTCATCATCTTTTGGGTGTAGTTTACTTTTTGCACTTTGGCCTAAAATTTTATCGAAGCCGTATTTTTTTATGACCTCTCGAATTTCCCTCAAACGTTCCTTAGTTTCTTTATCCATCATATTTTCCTCCACTTAAATTTTAATTACCTACTAACAATTTAGTATGAACGAAACAGAATATCTTTTTTATACTTATATTCTCTATAAATTTTTATTAGATTCTAAATTTTTTAGTGTAATATTTAAAAGTTGCTTTTTAAACCATATTTGATATTTTAAAATCAATATTATAAATAAAATTAATTCCATTCTTATAATCTGATTTTAACACTTTTTATTTAATTATTATGTAATGAAGATAATATATAGTTTATATAAAGGACTTTACAAAAATAAATTTAGTTTAATTTCGATATTTATGCATCGATTATAAATTTAGAAAAGATGGGGATGAAACTCATGGACAAAAGCCAGTTTACCCAGACAGAATTATATGCATTATTAACAGGCATTGCAACGGCAACATTAATAATAAGTAATATTCTGGCATTTAAAACATTCATGTTCTATGATATTATATTGCCGTGTGCCGTAATTATATTTCCTGTGATTTACATAGTTGATGATATACTTGCTGAGATTTATGGATTTAAAAAAGCTAGAAGAGTAATATATCTTGGATTTATTATGAACTTATTGGCAGTTGTATTATACACTATTGCAATAGCATTACCGGCTCCAATATTCTTTGAAGGATCGGAAGCATTTAGAATGGTACTCAGTAACAGTCCACGGGTTTTAATAGCAAGTTTTACAGCTTACTTTTTTGGTAGTTTACTTAATGCATATGTTATGGTGTATCTCAAAGAAAAAGCCGAAAAATATCTGTTCATCAGATGTATTGTCTCAACAATCTGTGGTGAGGGATTGGATGCAATAATATTCATTACAATTGCATTTCTTGGAACCATGCCAATTGAAGCTTTAATAGTTATGATACTTTCCCAAGCTACGTTCAAAACGGTTTATGAAATAATAATTTACCCAATAACGAAAATAATAATCAATTCTATCAAAAAATTACCTGAAAAATGAAATAATCTAAGAGGTAGGGTCGGTTTAAATTAAATTAGTGGACATACACAATATGATTTAACTGGTTATTAATCGTGTTTTTCCTGTTAAATTCAATCAATGTTTGAATAAACATCAAACACAACTTTTTTTTTGGATGCTTCCGAATAATGCGATGAAATTTAAAAAAATTAATTTTAGATAATTTATTAAAGGTTTTCAGGAGAGCCATTTTTAAATAAAAAATATTAAACTCTTTTACTAAAATATAATATTATGGCTAAATTAATAGATAAAAGCATCAGTTTTTTTAAAGATGAAACAGTATTTTCAATTTCATTACTTTTAGCTATTATATCCTGTTTCTTTGTGAAACCGAATAATAATTATATTAATTATATCAATTGGGAAACTCTCATATTGCTTTTTGTAATAATGATAATTGTTGAAGTTTTAAAGAATCTGGCAGTATTTGAGTTACTGGTTCGAAAATTACTGAAAAAAATTGGAAATACAAGGGGACTTGTTTCAATATTGGTTTTTATTTGTTTTATTAGTTCTATATTCATAACAAATGATGTGTCCCTGATTATATTTGTACCATTTTCTATTTTATCATTAAAAAAAGTTAAACGTGCAGACTTAATAGTTATCACGGTATGTTTACAAACAATAGCAGCCAATGTGGGATGTATGGTATTGCCGATAGGAGCGCCACACAACATTGTCATGTATACTACATCAAATATTTCTTTTGGATCTTTCTTCTTAATACTATTGCCATATGTCATTGTTTCCTTGATATTTTTAATAGCAGTATTATTGTTCATTCCAAAAGAGGATATTGCAATCCATAACATAGGTGAAATTCAGTTCAAAAGGAATCGTTTTCTTAAAAGAGTATTTAAAGGTGTTGACTATTATCTGTTATTGACATTCATAGCATTATTTGTACTAATCGGAAACTTGGAAAACATTGCATTTTTCAATACAATATTTAAAAATATAATAATTGGAAATGAAGTGGTGTGTGGGGTCATCGTATCTCAAATTATATCCAATGTACCTGCAGCAATGCTGCTCAGCGGTTTTAGCAACAACTATGAAGCGATTATTGTGGGAATAAATATAGGGGGCTTCGGTACTCTCATAGCATCAATGGCTAATCTTATCTCGTATAATATACTTGTACGGGAGTATAATGAATCCAAACTAAGGTATCTGTTAATATTTTCAGTCCTGAATATTCTATTACTGATTATATTGTTGGGGGTATATGCAATAACATAGTTTTGTCAGGATATAATCATTGACATGTTTATTACAAATTTATAATTATGAGAGGTTTTCTACAAAGCATAATATAATAAAGTTTACTGGGAAGAATGTGGATTTATTTTATATTGGTCTAGAAGATATTCTATTTTTTTTATAATTGTTTTATTTACTGGCAATATATTTTATTTTATTTTTAAAATCCATTATATCTATATTAAAACTTAATTTTAATTCCAATCTTTGAATTGGATTTCTGTTAATAATTTATTTAACTTATGGAGCAGAAAAATAGTTATATGTATTCTTTTATAATTTGTTGTTTATTATTAATCGCTTCGTATTTTATTTATGCGAAATGTATCGAAAAGATTGTTGGTGTTGATGAAAATCGTCAAACTCCTGTTTGGAGATTGGAAGATGGTGTAGATTACATGCCAATGTCCAGAATAAAACTGTATTTAGTTCATTTTTTAAATATTGCCGGATTAGGCCCTATTTTTGGAGCAATACAGGGTGCTTTATTTGGTCCGGTAGCATTTTTCTGGATAGTATTCGGAACTATTTTCATCGGTGCTGTCCATGATTTCTTTTCAGGTTTTTTATCATTAAGAAATGATGGTCTAACAATGCCAGGTATCATTGCAAAATATTTGGGACCTACAGCTCAAAAAATAATAGCGTTTATCACAGTTATTACAGGTATTCTTGTAGCATCCTCATTTGCAACAGGGTCTGCAAGTTTGCTGGTTAACTTAACAAACATTCCGTTACATATATGGTTAGCAATTATATTCGTTTACTTTTTAATAGCAACCCTATTTCCTATTGACAAGATTATCGGAAAAGTTTATCCTATATTTGGAATATTATTCCTTATAATGACGATATTGGTTATTGGATCATTAATCACAAACCCAGGATACACTATTCCTGAATTTACAACGCAAGGTTTATATTTAACGGATAAATCAATTTTCCCTTACTTATTTGTAACTATTGCTTGTGGAGCCATCAGTGGTTTTCATGCATCACAATCTCCAATTGTTGCAAGATGTATGAAAAATGAAAATGATGCGAGACCTGTATTTTATGGGGCTATGGTATTGGAAGGAATAACTGCTTTAATCTGGGCAGCAGCTCATTAGCATTTTTCCACGGACAACCACAACTAGCTGTTATCTATGGTTCAACACCGTCTGTTGCAGTTCATGAAATAGCATTGGCTTTACTTGGACCAATTGGGGTAGCTTTAACAGTAATAGGAGTAGTTGTATGTCCAATCACAACGGGAGATACGGCACTTAGAAGTTCAAGAATTACTTTATCAGATGAACTTCATATCAATCAGGAAAAATTAGTTTCAAGATTAAAATTAGCAGTCCCATTATTCCTAGCATCATATGCATTAACATTTGTAGACTTTACTTTGGTTTGGAGATACTTTGCATGGGCTCAATTGATAACGGCTGTTGCTGTTTTACTCTCTGCAACGGTGTATTTAATCCAGAAAAATAAACCATACATTATTACGTTAGCTCCAGCCATAGTATGTACTTTAATAACTTTTGGATATATATTACAAGTACCGGAAGGTTTAAGATTACCTTCAATGGTAGCTAACATCATATCTGTTATTGCTACGATTATAATCACAGCAATTTTCCTAAAAAAATTTAAAAAGTAAGTCCTGGTTTATATTTTGGAGGGTATTGTTTACAATTTCCTACATTCTATTTTTTTTGATTATTTAATTTTTATCATTTACTATGGAAATTTTAAGTAACACTCGAATTATTTTTTCATTTCTGATTCTAAACTATAATTATTAATACCTTTTTCATAATCCAAAGAGTACATCAATAAATTAATATTGGTTGATTTGATTTAGATTCATTTATAGAACACAATTTAAAAAAATATAGACAACAGCACGGTTAAATAATGTCATTTGTAGGGTTATAATGAAAAATTCAAATAGAATATTTGATTGGGAAAAGTAATTTTTTTAGATAAATTGTCTAATTATTCACTTATCTTGTAAATATTTACATGTATCCAGTACAATATCTCTTAATGTTTCTTGGTTGTCAATTTCATCAACCAAATACATTGTTTTAGCATTTTCATATGGGATGGCTTCCTGCATATTATATTTTTTATTTCCTTCCACTATTTTAACAAGTAATCTGTTATCATATATGCCACCAAACAATGTTCCATTGTAATAGAGCAAGTATTCTCCCATCATTGATCTGGATGTAATATTATCCAATAAACTTAATTGTTCTATAATATAGTTTTTATACTCATTTGTTGTTGCCATATATCTTCATCTCTAAAATAATTTTCATATTTTTTTTGATTTAATACTTTGTTTGGTTCGTATAATGTTTTTATAATGTTTACATAATTTTTATCATATTTTTATTTGATGATAATAGGTAATATATTTATATCTGTAGAATTCATAGTTTTAACTATATTTAAAATATAACATTAGTTATTATGTTTAAAAGACAGAACAATTTTGGATAAATATTAATAAACGGGAGAATATATTGTTATGAAATTTAAATCACTTTTTATGTTGGGGTTACTTCTTTTAACTCTTTGCAGTATATCGGCTATTTATGCAGATACATATGTTGTTGGAAATTCATCTTTTTCACTGCCTGATGGATATGCACTTTCAGAAAAAGGAAATCAGACTGTAATTTTTAATGATGAGTATGTTCTTACAATGTATGAAGGTCCAATTCTCACTCCGGATGTAGCAAAGAATAATCGTATCAAAAAAGGTTATCGTTTTCTTGGAGAAAGGGATTATGAATTTGACGGTGCTGAAATTAACCAGCAAAATTATAATAAAGATGGGGTAAACTCCTGTGTTTACACTTTCAAAAAGAATGGACAAACATATATTATTACATTAAATTTATTTGAAGATCAGATTATACCTGAATATGGTGAAAATCCGGTTACTCAGATAATTGACACACTGGAAACGGTTAGTTAAATGCTTAATATTCCAAAATTTATATTGTTATATTGTGGAAGATATGAAATGAATATAATTTAATATTTTTACAAAAACTTTTTTTTTTAATTTTTTTTTCGAAAAAAAAGAAAATTATATGATGTGGAGGTACTGTAACACAACTAAAACAATAATAATTATGATAGGTATGGTGATATATGCTATAC
>NZ_JAEELZ010000090.1 GCF_016282985.1 Methanosphaera sp. | reverse complement strand
TTTGACCTTGTTGAAATTCCAAATAATCAGCAATTTGTTTCTGAGTAAAATGATGTTTTTTTCGTAAGGATTTTAAACGTTCACCTATAGTTTCCGTCATTTTTCGAACCTCTTTAAGTAGTATCAATAATATATTATTATATTATGGAATATATAATATATATACTATATTATATTAGTATTCCAGGAGTAATATTATGGAAGAATACATAGTTTTAGATATTGAAAGTCCTAATACGTTAACTCGTTCAATTTCTTCAATTGGAATTGTAAGAGTCAAAAATGATGAACAAATAGATGCAATATATTCATTGATTAATCCAGAGGATTTTTTTGAACCAGAAATCATATCATTAACAGGCATTTCTCCAGAAATGGTTAAGGATGCACCAAAATTTAATGAATTTTGGAGTAATATAGAGGATTTACTGTTAAACTACCCAATTATTGGTCATAACATCAATTATGATTTGACTGTTATTAGTAGAACATTGGAAAGATATGGAATAAAAGTTCCAACATTTGAGTATATCTGTACCTTGAAATTAAGTAAAAGATATTTAAAATTAAACAGTTATGCATTGACAGACATAATGGATGAATTAAACGTAGAATATGATGCCCATAATGCATTAGCAGATGCTGAAGTAACATTTAAACTATTTAAATATCTTGAAACATTTCAAAAACAAAACATACTGGATACACATAGATTTTATCTTAAATCAGATGAAAAAAAAGAAATTAATGAAGATATTGCTCCAAATTTAAATGAATTATATGGTTTACTATTAGAATTAAAATATAAGGAAGAAATAAAGGACAATCATCTGAATTTATTAAAAGAATGGATTCATAATAACTCAGAAAATAAAAATTATGAAGAAATTAGTAAAATTATTAAAAAACTTGATTATATTCTAAACAATGAGCTAACCGAAAAAGATATGAATAAATTATCAACCATTGTTAGTTTTGTTTCTAAATCAGAGATATATTCAAAAGAAGAACTTAATTATCAAATTTTAAATGGAATACTTGAAATGATTAAATGTGATGAAAAAATTTCTCCAAAGGAATATGATTTCTTGGAAAAATGGTTAAATTACTATGAATTACCAGAAAATGTTGATAAAGAGGAAATATTGTCCATGTTTATAGAATAAATTCCATTAACTATTTTTTTCTAAATCAATTATAATATCTGGAATATAATTATTTTTATGATTCTAGCCATTATTATTAATCCGACAGCACCTATAAAACCTGTTATAAAACGTAATATGTTATTACTCTCTCTTAAACCAAAGTATTGTGTTGTTCCATCAAGGATGTAAGGTAGCTGTATAATTATTGAGAAGATTAACAAATTAACAGAATAAAATATTGGAACTAAAAAGGAATATATACAAAAAAATATTGTACCACATACCAATCCAGTGCATCTAGCACATAATGGCAATTGATGTCCCCCAATAAAAAAAGATCTGTCTGGTCTCTGATGACATAAATATTTAAAAATATTCATAATTAAATATATTATCTGAATAAAATATATAACTATTTAAATTGGTGAAAATATGGATAATAAAAAACGATGCCAATGGGTTGAAGGAAAAGAAGAAATATATCTTAATTATCACGATAATGAATGGGGTAAAGCAGTTTTTGATGATAAAATATTATTTGAAATGCTAATTTTGGAATGTTTTCAGGCAGGATTATCATGGATTACAATTTTAAAAAAGAGAGAATCTTTCAGAAAGGCCTATGATAATTTTGATATTGAAAAGATTATTGATTATGATGATAATAAAGTTGAAGAACTTATGAATAATGAGTTGATTATCAGAAATAAGCTAAAAATTGAAGCATCCATTAACAATGCCAAAATATTTAAAGAAATTCAAAAAGAATTTGGTAGTTTTTCCAATTATATCTGGGGATTTACTGATAATAAAATTATAAAAAATACTGAAGAAAATTATCAAACAAAATCATATACTTCCGATATTGTTACTAAAGACTTAAAAAAAAGAGGAATGAAATTTGTAGGTTCAGTAACAATATACTCCTATCTAGAAGCTATAGGAATCATTGATAATCATACAACTGAATGTTATTTATACTAATATAATACACCCATCAATAATGTTAGATATTCCGGAATTATTCCTTTATCCATATCTATCCATTTGATTTCAGTGTTGAAAAGTTCTTCAGTGGTTTTTGTAACTAATGCCCCTATTGATTCTATACTATACAATTTATTTTTAGGATATCTGCATTCCATACCATCTTTTTTTGTACATGATGGACAAATATTACAATAACCTGTAGATAGTACCATGGTATCATTTAAATTTTCATCTTCCCTAATTTTCTTATCTAGAGATTGAAGTAATTTTCTTTTTTCATTAAATAAAGTCAGATGTAATATTGTATCAATATCTTCTTTAGAATGAATGTTATCTGTTATAAAAGAATCATAATGTAATTGTAAAAGTATCAAATGTAGATGATCATATTTATTCCATGAATCCGTTACATCATTTTCAAAAGGTGGACATGACCAATTTTTTCCATACATATCACATATTTTACAGGATTCTGATGTTTCATCAAAATTAACAAATTTTGTATAATATTCTTTTGTAGTTAAAGTTTTTTCATATTTTTCCAATGTATATGATTTTTCTAACCTTAACATTTGATTATTGTACATTTTTACCTCCATTTACTATTTAATGAATTTGCATGTTTTTTTTAATAAATATCTTAAGATTTTTTCATATAATTAATTTTTAATAAATAGTATTATATTAACTTTTTTTTATTAAATCTTATAAAGAAATCATCTATTCAAAAATACTTTAAAAAATGAGCCTTTTTTAAATTAAAAATGAATATAATCAAATTAAAATCATTTAAATCCATATAAATTGATTTTTTTAACAAAATAGATTTATATTGTCATTTATATAATGTTTTATAGACAATAAGTATAAAATTAATTTATCAATAAAACTGTT
>NZ_JAEELZ010000089.1 GCF_016282985.1 Methanosphaera sp. | reverse complement strand
TACACCAAATAATAAAATATTAAATATGGATAATAAATTATTACTTATTGTATAGTTAATAATTATTTGATAATAGTATTTAAATATTTTGATAAAAAGTATTACTTTTCACACTTTATTCATATGATTTCTACAGAGCCTGTATTTTAAAAAATAATAAGGTATATACATTTAAAACATCATATCATTAAATAGTTTTGCTTATAAAGGAAGTGTTAATATGGATAAAATAGTTCATTACTCTATTAATGATAAATTATCTTTGGATGATGTTATTTCAGTATCTATTAGAATAACTGTAAAAGATTTTCCTGTTTCCGAAATATTGGAATATCATAATGAGGGAAAATGGTCAAAAGATGTATCTACAATAACCAGAACTTATAATGATTCCGAAATTCAAGAACAATGGGGTAATTTCCAATCCAGACTCTTATCTTTTTTAGATGATGGAAATATGAGAGTTATTTTGGATATTATGACTGATGATGATAAGTATTATTCAAAAAAATATAACTTGGAAGTAGTAGTAACATCATATGAAAGACTTGATTAATATTATATCATCCTTATTTTTTTATACAATGTTTAATAATCTGATAATTTTATAAACATTGTTTTTAATATATTATATTATATAGTATATTATGAAAATTATTAATGATCAAAAAGGTTTTACAACTAGTATATTACTGTTAATATTATTAATTCCCGTATTTCTTTTACTGGTAATTACAATAGATGAATACAGTCATAATGTTAACAATACGGTTGAAAATTTAGAATCCAATCAAATTAAGAGTATAAGTGAGGATTTTGAAAATGAAATATTAATTGTTACTAAGGAATCCTTGCATAATATTACGTATGATATTGTAACTTCAAAACGATCTGTTACAGATAAGGATACTATAAGAAGATATATTCAAAATAGGATTAATGAAAAAGAGATACATTATAATAATAATTTTTTAATAGATTGTGAAATAAAGGATTTAAAATCATCAGATAATCCGTTTAAAATTGAATTATATTATTTATTAGTTGTTTCAACCAAAGATAACAAAATAAAAAATTCTAAAAATGAACAAAAATTAGTGGAAATCACTGATAAAAGATTTCCAGTATATGATCCGTTACCTACTTTAAAAACCGGAGCAACGCTTAATGGAAATTATCTTGAATACGGTAATCAGCTATCGGGGCATATAAATATAAATAATCCGGATGCATATTTAAACACAATTCAATCAATAATTATAAAGGAATGTCCATTAAGTGATTATTCGCAACATGGAAATAGTAATGAAACAATTTTATCTTGTTTAAATAATCATTACTACCATAATAGTCATGATGGTATGTGTATTTTTTGTAGATTAGAAAATAAGACAAACTGTAATCATTTTGGATTTGAAACTTTTATTATCCCAACAAAACTGTCAGATGATGCACCAGCATCAATAGATCACGTACTGTTGAATGATATTAATAATCAATATCCAGGAAATTTAGTTTCAATAGACAATAATACATTCCTCTATTTGGATAATGGACATAAATCAAAGTATGGATTATGAACAATAAAGGACAGATAATAATTACAGACATATTACTATACCTGATAATATTATTAGTAATATTTTCAATAGTAATATATGCAACAGTAACATTGAACGACAACCAGGTAACAAGAATAAATAACAAACAATTAAATAATTTATTGGAAGATAGTATATCAGCATTAACAAAAACAAGTGGAACACCAAATAATTGGGAAGAATTAAATGTTAACAAGGTTGATACAGTAGGTTTGAAATCTCCAAAAAATCAATTATTAAGTTATGATAAATTAATTAAATTAAAAAATAACCCTTATTTGTTGGATAAATATTTTCCTACCGGTATTGATTATTCTTTAACAATGTATTCTAAAAGTAATCCTAATAATGAAGTATTAATTGCCGGAAAAAGTAATTTTAATAATAAAAAACAAATTCAATCAAAAAGTACAGTAGTGTTATTTGATTATGCTTTTGATATAACATCATTCAAAAAGGAAAATATGACAGTTTATTGTCCATACAATCATTCAGAACAATGGATTTGTAAAACAATAAATGTTAACGATGAGTCATTGTCATCCGGAAAATATTATATCATATCAGATTCTGATGTTAAATATGTTATTTCCAACACATATTCTGAAAACATTACTGGTCAGACAAGAAAAACATGTATCAATAATCAATTAGAACAGTTAATGAGAAACCAAAACCAAACTATATTTTTACATATCCTAACCAATAATAATAACACTTATCTGGTGTATGATACGGATAATAAGGAAGAGTTCTTAGATGAAGTAATAAAGCCAAAAACATATGTTTTAAATATGAAAATAGCTACATGAGGAATTAAACATGGAAAACAAAGAAGTAGTTGATGCATTTAATAAAGCATCCACAGATTATGATAAATATAGAAAACAGGCAATACCCAATATGGATATCTATTATAATACAGTAGTCAATTTGACAAAAAATTATTCAGATCCGAAAATATTGGATTTGGGTGCAGGAACTGGAATATTAACAGAATTATTATATAAACAGCATCCAAACTCTGACATTACATTGGTGGATTTATCTACTGAAATGTTAAACATAGCAAAAAATAAATTTAATGATAAAAATTTTAAATATATTGAAGCGGATTATTTAACACATGATTTTGATAAAGATTATGATATAATCGTATCTTCATTGTCTATTCATCATTTAACAGATGAAGAAAAAAAGGTTTTATACAAAAGAATCTATAATTTCTTAAGAACTGGCGGAGTATTCATTAATGCAGATCAGGTTTGTGGAGCAACGGAATATACTGAAGAAATATATAAGAAAGAAGATGCCAGCCATCTAAACAGACAAAACATTCCTGAAAAAGAAAAAGATATCTTAAGACAGAGAAGATTATTGGATAAGCCTGCAAAATTATTGGATACAATACAGTGGTATGAAGATATAGGTTATAAAAATGTGGATGTTTACTATAAATATTACAGATACTTTGTAATAGCCGGTGAAAAATAATTATCCTCTTATTTATTAACATAAATAAATTCAATTATTTTATTTTTAAAAACAAATATACTACATGAGAATATGAAAAAAAATACTAATTTAAAAAATTGTTCTGATTTTAATCTAAATTGGAAAGCGGTACTAAAAAATTACACTATACTGCTTATTGGGTTATTTATCATGTCTTTTGGAGTTGCCTTATCTGTAAAATCTGATTTAGGTACAACACCAATATCATGTATTCCCAACGTACTTAAATATTCAGTTCCGTTATCTCTGGGAATGATAACCATAATATTCAATTTTTTATTAATCGTTATACAGGTAATAATACTAAAGAAAGACTTTCAGAGAAAGCAATGGATGCAATTATTAGTTACAGTCTTTTTCGGATATTTTATTGATTTTGCTTTATATGTTTTAACACCTTTACAACCAACAGATTATATTTCCCAGTGGATATTATGCATTATCAGTTGTTTTATCATTGCATTTGGAGTCTATTTTGAAGTAATATCAAATGCAATAGTACTTCCGGGTGAAGGTGTTTCACTGGCAGTACGGCATGTTACTGATATGGAATTTGGAAAAATAAAAACAGCTTTTGATTCTTCCAACGTAATTATTGGTGGTATATTATCCCTGGCATTATATGGTACATTTCAGGGAATAGGTCTTGGAACAATATTTGCAGGTATAGTTGTAGGTTATATTGTAAGGTTTTATAGAAAACTATTCGAAAATTTAAAAATTAATTAAAAAAAAGAATGGAGTTTAATTTAATCAAACTCCAATGCCATCTGGTATAAATCTTCTGCTTCTTCTTCTGCTGAATAATAAATTTTATCGTTTTGTGGACTGTAATAAGGGTAATTTTCTCTAACAGAAACTTTCTTACCTTTATATACTATGTCAACAAAATCTCCAGCTTCATCTACAGAATATATTTTTTCACTTATTTCTGATAACTTTAATGAGATTATCTCACCGGTTTTAGCATTAATTGTAGCATTACCTGAAATGTTTTTATCTGAACTTTTATTTAAAGCAGATATTGTAACATTATAGAATTCTGTGTCATTTTCACTAAACTTATTGATATTGTAATCTGATTCTTCAATTGAATAGTTTGTTTTTAATTCGTTGTCCATTATATTTTTTATTTCATTTTCAGGTAATAAATTTGATTCACTACTGTTTAAGCTATTTTTTTCAGTTTCATTAGAAGTATTAGTTGCAGTTTTAGCAGTTCCTTCATCATTTACTTCATCCCTAAATGCTCCTCCGTTAAAGGAGTATCCTTCCAGATCATTTCCTATTGGACCGTTGTCAGCATCTACTTCTAAGTAACCGTACCAACCTTGATTATCATAGATGTCTATGATATAAATTGGTTTATTTTCAATGTAAACTAATGTTGTTTCAGTGGTAAAGTCAGTATTCGGATTTTCACTTTTCAAAATGTTGATGACTTGTTTTTCAATGTCTGCTTTTGAAATTTTTGGTTGAACGTTACCGTTACTTTGATGTTTTTCTTTAATATTTTTTGATGTGGATTCATTAGCTATTTTAATGTTTCCCGTTTTGTTGACTTTAGCTACCAGAGTTTTTTCGGTAGTTTTTGTATCAGAGTCTGAATTATTTTCTCCCTGTAATACTTCTAGTGGATTATTATTTTCAGAAACATCACTTATTGATGGACTGTTTCCTCCATCAACGTAATGTATGCACCCTGACACAGATACTACTCCTATTATAAGAAGTAATATTAATATAGGCGTAAATTTATTCATATTTAATCTCCTATTATTTCTGTTTCTAGGCTTATTTTTTATATTTATTTTCTATTTCTAGGCTTCTTTATTTAAATTCTTCAAATGACTATAATTTTAACTTAAATTACTTTAAATATTTAATACTGTATTATAATCATCTACTAATGAATTGTATTAAGAAGTATAAATACTTTATTTATAGAATTTTTGAAGAAAATTTTTCAGGATTAAAAAAAGAATTTTTATAAAAATGGGGGTGATTATTTGTAAGCAGTAATCAATGTAATGTCTTCAAAGAAAATATGTTCTACGGCTGTTATTTCAGCTTTTAAACCCATTTTTTCAAAGATTTTCAAAGTCTTTTCATTGTCTGATAATGAAGATTGAACTAATTGTATCCTTCCACCTTTTTTTAAATAAGATGGTGCTTGTTCTATGAATTTATCAATAACTTCACGTCCACTTTCTCCACCATCCCATGCCTTAGAATAATCATCATCAACATGTTCTTCTTCGATTACAGGTAGATATGGCGTATTAAAAAGTATTAAATCATATTTGTCTTCAATATTTTCAAACAAGTCACTCAAAATAACAGTAATGTTTTCTCTATTGTTAAGTTTAATATTACTTTCTGCACATTTAATAGCATGAGGATTTATATCGGTAGAAGTTACTTCGATGCATTTCAAAGACGCACTTATACTTACAACTCCACTTCCCGTACCAATTTCTAAAACTTTGTCTGTATCATTGATAATTAAGTTATCTATTAATAAGAAAGTATCCTCAGCAGGAGGATATACTTCTTCACATTCATTGTATTCTATACCATTATAATTCATAACTTATCTCCTAATACTGTAGAAATTTCAAGAATATCTTCAGGACTAAGTTTAAACACTTTTTCTTCGAATAAAGGACAATCTATAGTATCCAGAATCTTTTTTAATTCCTTCTTATCAAAATTAAGTTCATGAGCAGACTGAACAAGTGCTTTTTTAGCCTTTTTATTTCTATGTTGGAATAATGCTCTTGTAACATCATCAAACAAGCTATTAATATTTACTTCTTTTTTAGGTATAAGCTCAATAACTGCACTATTAACCTTAGGTTGAGGTATAAATGCTTGAGGAGGTAAAGTATCAATAATTTTAATATCAGCTCTAAAATATAAGGCCACTGATAATCTGGAATATTCTTTTGAATTGAATTTTGCATTCATTCTCTTAGCAAATTCCAACTGATACATCAAGACTGCTTTTTTAAAGTCATATTCTAATAATTTGAAAGTAACTGGTGATGATATTTGATAAGGTAAATTGGAAACCACTTTATCAAAATTTGGAAAATCAATTTTCAACGCATCTTCATTAATCACTTCAATATTTGTAATCTTTTCTTTAATCAATCGTTGTTTCAAAATATCAGATATTATTGGATCTTTTTCTATAGCAATAACTTTTGAAGCTTTTTTGGCCATTGGTATGGTTAAAGTACCTATTCCAGCTCCAATTTCTAGTATTACTTCATCAGATTGAATATCTGCATGATAAAGGATATTATTTAACTTATTATCATCTATAAGGTAGTTTTGACTTTTATTCTTATCTAACCTTATATTATATTTATCGAGAATTTCTCTGGTATTGTTGGGCATATTAATGTCTCAATTAAGTTATTAATAGAAAAGTAAGTATATATAATTTGGAGGTTAATTCTTAAAGATAAGAAGTAGAGGATCGATTTATCGGTATTGATCCAATAAATCTAATATATTTTGCAAAAGATCTGTATCAAAGTTTCCTCTTTCTTTTGCAAATATTAATCTTAAGTCATCAAGATCTTCTGGCATCAAATCCACTACTTTTACTGCTTGAGCTTCTGTAAGATATTCTTCAAGTTTAGTAACTAACTCTCGAGCATCATCAGCATCAAGAAGTGCAAACTTACTGACATAGTCAATAGTTAAGTTTTGTTCATATGTAAATTGGCGGCCATCGACTTCGTTATTTTCATCAGCTTTTTCTTCTACTTTTTTCATTAGAATTTCTTTTGCTTCAGATATTGTAATAGGTTTGGTATCAATGACTTTTTTTCCAATCATCATAATCACTCTTGTACTTGTAATTTGAGATGTTCAGGTCTAATAATTAATTCTTTAGCTTTGTTTCCATCTTTAATAGCAACAAGGTATGCTCTTCCTTTTTGTCCAACTACTTCACCAGTTTTTCCGTGGAATCTAGGGTGTGGTTGTCCTTTTTGGAAACTTGAATCTGTAATTATATGTACTTTTTGACCATTTTCAAATACTTGTATTTTTTTACTTATAATATTAGCTCGTTTAGGTCTGATACTTTTTTTAAGTTTATATCTTGATCGACTTTTAAATCCTTTTGATTTTTTCATCTTTTATCATCTCATTTATGTTATAGAATTTAATTTTATAGGTTTTATTGTGAGTTATAGGTTTTTCACAAATAATAAGGTTTTTTTAGTCTTATAGGTTTTGACTAATAGCTAATTATTAGTATAACTAATTATTTTGAATACTAAATTCTAATTATCCTGTAATGAGTTATTTCTTCTTATTAATTTCTTTAGAGCTAAGAAAGAAATTATGTATGTATTATAACATATTTCTTGTATTAAATATTTATAAAACAAGAGTATCCTATGTTTTAATATTATATTATATTTATAATCTTCATTATTTATATATCTATACCTTCTTTTTTTCATTTGAATATTTTTGTGCAAAATTTATTTTTAATTGAAAATAGAAATATGATAAATAATAATTCTCTAATTATGTGTTTTACATTTAGGGTAATGGCTTAGGGAGGTAATATTATTAAATATATCAAATATTCTGTTTTTGTAATATGTCTCTTATTGTTTGTAGGGGTATCATTTGCTGCTGATATTGACAATAACATCAATCATATCGACAATGGACAGATTAATATCCAAAAAGATAATAATATTGAAGACTATTCAAAAGTTAACGATTCAATTTCTAAGGATGTTTCTACAAAAAATTCTTTGAAAAAGAATAATATTTATTCAAATAATATAAAAAATACATCTGTTCAATCTAAAGAATCAACAGAACCAGTAAATGCTAAAAAAATTTATGTTAATCTAAATATTAAAAATTCTAAACAGGATGGAACAATTAATAATCCATATTATAGTTTAAATTTAGCTATAAGCAAAGCTGTAGATAAAGAGAATATAATCTATTTAAACGAAGGAACTTATAAGCTTTCTAATAAAAATAACATATTAAAAAATATTAAAATAATTGGAAGCAATAGGGAAAAAACAATTATAAATTGTAACTCAAATCAGGGTTTTAGAGTTTATAAGGGAGCTAAATTATCCTTTGATAATTTAACAGTTACAAACGCTAATTATTCCCAGGGGGGAGTTATATTATTATCCTCAAATTCAAAATTAGTTATAAATAACTGTACCTTTAAAAACAATAAAGGAAATAATGGGGCAGTATTGTTTGGTTCCGGAGCAAATATAAGTGCAAATATTACTAATTCCAAATTTGAATCAAATACGGCTGTTAGATTTGGAGCAGCATTACAAATGGGAGGATATAATTCCATATATAATGTAATGAATTGTACATTTATCAATAATAAATTAACAGATAAAAACTATTTACACAGTACTGGCGGAGCAGCAATTTATGCTTCAGCATATTCCACAGTGAATGTTGATAATTCTGTTTTTAAGAATAATGAAGCAATTTGGGGAAATGCAATATTAAATGGTAATCATGCAACGTTGAAAATTTCAAATTCAAAATTTTTAAGTAATATTGCCATAAAAAATACTGCAGGTACTAACAGAACTAAAGGAGGAGCAATAGCTATAGGTAGTGGACATGCTGATATATTGAACTGCTATTTTGAAAATAATAAAGCAGATATTGGTGGAGCAATTTCTGTTAATAGTGGAGAAACTGTAAAAATAACATCCTCTATTTTCCAAAAAAATATTGCTTACTATGAAGCTGGAGCAATCAATAATTATGGAGTATTAACCATAAAAAACACATCATTTATTAAAAATTCTGCTACTATTAATGGTGGAGCATTATTAGATAAGGGATTAAATAATATTTTAATTGATAACTGTACTTTTAAGGATAATAGGGTATCCACAATTAATATTGTTGAAAATCAAATTCCATCAGGTGGTGCAATATTTATTACAAGTGCATCTTCTCAGTTTAATATAAAAAATACAATTTTTAATCACAATAGCGCATATAGGGGAGGAGCCATTTATTCTAACAAATTCGTTCAATGGATCAATATAATTAACAATAAATATCACAATAATACTGCATGTTGTGGTGGAGCAATGGTTATAACTGGAGAAACAACGGTCAATGTTGAAAAGAGTAGTTTTACATATAATCGGGCAGTAAAAAGAGGTGGAGCAATACAAATTCTTGGTTTAATACAAGGAAATTTCCTTGAAACAACATTTAAAAATAATGTTGTTAATCAATCATCAGATTGTAATGGTGGAGTAATATCTATAGAATATTATTCCAGATTAGGATTTAGTTTTTGTAATTTTGAAAATAATTATGCTAATAAAAATGGAGGAGCTATTTATTCTTCATCTGTTGTAAATATGCGTATAATTGAATCAAATATGATAAATAATACAGCTACTCTTGGAAGTGTGTTATACATTGATAACAGTAAAAATTATAGAACATTTAAAAGTCAAATTATTTTGGATGGTACTTCATTAGTAAATAATAACGGCAAATATATACTATATTCAAAAAAGATATATAACGAATCATGTAATTACAATATAATACGGGCTTGTTGGTTTGGATCAAATTATGTTCCTAATAATGTAACCAGTAATTTTAAGATATTAAATTATGTACTTCTTACCATTACCATAAATGATATTAATATAGAAACGAATTGGTTGAAATCAAATCTTAATGTTGTTGTAAATAGAACTAAGAATGTAGATAAGAATTTACTTGTCAGTACAGCAACTATCAAAGAAAATAATAATTATAGATATACTGATGCATTTTTACCTTCAAGAAAATTCATAATTAAAGAAAATAATAACAGGGAAATAACTAAAAATTTATATGTTTATTATCATTTAAATATGGATTTGAATAGTATAGTTATAAAAATGGATAATCAAAAAATTACAATAAAAATAGTGGATTAATAGAAAAATCTTTCTATTATTTTTTTTAACATATACTTAAGGTATATGAACTTTTAAAACATCTAATTGTGTACACAATGCTTTATTGTTAGTAACGCTACTTACACTAGGTACGGTTCGTCCTTCATCACCAGAGATTAATTCCTTAATATATAATCCACCCTGACATTTAATTTTTAAACGAAGTTTTTTACTGTTTATTCTTTCAGCTTCAAGTTCTTTAATCTCTCTAGTTCTGATCTTATCTGCTCTTCTATGTGATACCCTAATAGGTGTTCTTTGATTGATAACGTGTAGTTTTTCTATCTTTTTTAAATCGTTACTTGTAACTCCCTTTTCAAATTCAGCTATTGCGGAGTAGATTTTATAACTTTCAACAGAACTGTTTTTTATTGCTGCACGTCTATTGTTATCTACAAATTTCAAATCATTAATTTCTATTTTACCCTCACTATGGCTATTCACAACTCTTCTTAAAAGTTTTAAATCTATTTTTCTGACAAATGGATGTTTAACTTCAATAACAAAAGGCCTGCCTTCTCCAAGCATTAATACATCTATGTCTTCCCTACCAGAACCATGAAATTTAATAGTTTTACCTTTTGCCATTGGTAATAAGTGTTTACCTATCAGTCCTTCAACTGTTTCCTTATATTGTTGTCCTGTTCCATCACAAGATTCACATCCTTTACCTTTACATTTTGTACATGGCCATTTGGTTTGTGGTATGCCTCTGACTAATTTACGGTATTTTCCTTCTATAAACAAAGGATTAGAATCAATAAACACGGTTAAATTTTTAATTTCAGCATAAGGTGTGTGTGGAAATGCTTTTTTTCTTATTTTAATATTGATAATTACTTCGGGATTTTTATAATCAATAGTTTTACCCATCTTTTCAACTATCATAGCTGATAATTCTTTTCTTAACTGTTTTTTTAATCCGTTGTTGCCTTTATAGTTTACCTGCTTATGTATTTCTTTTTCAGCTACATTAAGTTCATTATAATTTACCTGGCAGGCTATGTGAAAAGTTTCAAATTCTATACCAAACTTATGTATCTTGTTATATATTACTTGGTAAATTTTATCAACATGTAACAGTAAATTATCACAAAGGCTACATTTTTCATCAGCTGAAGTTTTAGGGAATTTTCTACTAATTCTAGCTAAGCATCTGGAACAAAGTTTATAGTCATTAATTTCTGACATGATAATTTCCTTTAAAATTTATTAATCTAAAAAAAATAGTTAAAAAATATTTAAGATAAGATTAATCTTATCTATTCATACGTCTCATGAGTTTACCCATAGGTCCACCCATATTACGTTTGCCCATACCTTTTAGTGCTTTTTTGGTTACACTATAATATTTAAGTAGTTCTTTTACATCATCATTAGTCAATCCTGCACCTCTACTGATACGATTTATTCTGGATTTTTTGATGACTTCAGGATTTTCTAATTCATATTCAGTCATAGAATTCATTAATATTTTGTATCTTTCAAGTTTCTCTTCAGTTACTTTTGATGCATTAGCAGGAAGTTGACTACCAATACCAGGAATTAGTTTCATAATTTGTTGCATTGGTCCCATTTTATTCATCATGTTTAACTGATTTTCCATGTCTTTTAATGTGAATTTACCGCTGATAATTGAATCAATCATTTCTTTATCTGATTTTTCAGAGGTAACTTCTTGTGCTTTTTCAATTAAGGTTTCAAGGTCACCCATTCCAAGAAGTCTAGATATAAATCTATTAGGATCAAATGCTTCGAAATCATCTACTCTTTCACCGGTACCAATAAATTTAATAGGTGCGCCTATTTCTGCAACTGCAGATAATGCACCCCCACCTTTCGCTGAACCATCTAATTTACTTACTATAATTGAACCAATATCTGTGGTTTGTTTGAATGATTCTGCCTGATTTTTTGCTTGTTGACCTATGGTTCCATCAATTACCAATATTACTTCATCAGGTTCAACCACGGCACTTAATTCTTTCATTTCATCAAGTAAGTATTGTTCCTCTTTATGACGACCTGCTGTATCTACTAATATGATATCATATTTGTTTTCAAATTTTTCAAGTCCTTTTTTAGCTAAATCAATTGCATCCTGATTTTCAGGATCTCCATATACCGGAGTGTCTAATGGTTCACATAATTGTCTTAATTGTTCGTATGCTGCAGGTCTCCATGTGTCCGTACATACAATTGCACAAGTATGTCCTCGTTTTTTAAGTAATTTAACAAGTTTTGCGGTTGTGGTTGTTTTACCACTACCTTGTAAACCTAACATCATTATTTTAAAAGGTTTATGGGTGATTTTTAGTTCTTCTGGTTCTTCACCAACGAGGTTTACTAATTCTTCGTATACTATGCGCATTACGTGTTCTTTTGGACTTAAACCTTTTGGAAGTTCTTCTTCAAGAGCTCTTTTTTCAATTTTTTTTGTTAAAGCAAATACCACTTTAACGTTTACGTCTGACTGGATAAGTGCGCGCTGAATATCTTTAGTGACTTCTTTTAGTGTTTGTTTGTCTATTATTGACATACCTGCTAGTTTTTTCATAGTTTGGGATAAACTATCGCTTAATCCTTCTAACATTTTTAACCTCCCTATCTTTTATTGGTAAAAGTCTATTATTATATAATTTATATCCAATTACATTAATAATTAAGTATTTTACTAAAATCGAAGTAATATATTTATAAGTAAATAGACTATGTATGGAGTCATTTGTTATGTTAGAAGAGTTAAAAAAATCTTTAGTTGAATGTCCTGTAGTTAAAAAGGGAGATTATTTTTATTTTGTTCATCCAATAAGTGATGGAGTACCATTAGTTGAAAGTAAATTATTAAATTCTATAATGGATTATATTGTAGATAATTTTGATTTATCTAATGTTGATAAAATTGTGGGTGTAGAATCTATGGGAATTCCATTAGCAACTGCTTTATCACTAAAAACGGATATTCCATTTGTAATAATTAGAAAAAGATCTTATGGATTGGAAGGTGAATACCAAGTTCATCAACAAACAGGTTATGGAAAAAGTGAACTATTCATAAACAATATCAATGAAAATGATAATATTTTGTTGATTGATGATGTAGTAAGTACTGGCGGTACATTAAAAAGTGTTATCGCAGCTCTTGATGATATTGGAGCAAATCTGGTACATATTATTCTTCCTATTGAAAAAGATGATGGTAAAAAAATAGTTGAAGAAGCAACCAACAAAAAAATTAGTACATTAGTAAAAATTAAAATGGTAGATGGAAAAGTAACTATTGTTGAAGATTAGGTTTTTATTATGTCTACACTGGATTATGATTATAAATTCGATGTTATAATAGATAAAATAAAAAGTATTGATGCACAAAATGTCATCTTACAGTTTCCTGAAGGATTAAAGAGTGATGCAATACATGTTTCAAACACTATTCAAGAAAGTTTACCTGAGGTAAACGTAATTATTGATGCAGATCCATGTTTTGGGGCTTGTGATTTGGCTGATGTAAAAGTTAATAAACATATCGATTTGGTTGTTCATTTTGCTCACACTCCTCTTCCAATAAAAACGGACTGTCCTGTTCTATTTATTGAGGCTCATTCGTCTGCGGATGTTGAAGCTCCTATACTGGATGCTTTAGATAATTTGGACCCTGAAGTTAACACAGTTGGACTTGTTACTACTACACAGCATATACATAAATTAGATGAAATGATTGATATTATTGAAAGTAAAGGATATAACGTAAAACTTGATAATGGAAAAGGAACTTCTAAAGGACAAGTATTGGGATGCAACTTCACATCTATTAAAAAATTAGATGTTGATGTAATTATTTATGTGGGTAGTGGAGATTTCCATGCTTTAGGAGTTAAACTTTTTACACAAAAACCTGTAATCCTTGCTGATCCCTTTATTGGAAAGTCAAGAAATATTGAAGAATTTTATGATAGAATTCTAAGAGTTCGTTTCGCAAGAATAACCAAAGCAAGTAGTGCAAAATCTTTTGGAATAATAATGTCTTCTAAAAAAGGTCAACTTAGATTTGATTTAGCAATACATCTAAAAAAATTAATTAAAGATCATGGATTTGATGCACAAATATTGAATATGGATTATGTATCTCCTGATTTATTATTACCTTATGATTTGGATGCTTTTGTAATGACTGCATGTCCAAGGATAGCTATAGATGATAGTGCTATGTATAAAAAACCGGTACTTACTCCTGATGAGTTAGAAATAGTCTTAGGTTTAAGAGAATGGGATGATTATCAGATGGATGAAATAATTATACATGATGAACAAACCTAAAAAATCAATACTTCATTTTTAAGAATTTTTTTAACTATTTTTTTTTCTTTTGTTATTTTTATTGTCTTTTTTTTTAAATTCTTAATAATACATTATATTTTCATTATCTATCGGTTTTATATTGGTTTTCTTTTTTTCTATCTATTTATTTTTTTAATAATGTCTTGAAATAATATTTTTTACATGATAATTCTTGAAAAATCTAACTAACTATTTAAATATTATTAATTTATGGTAAATTTTATTATAAAAAAAGTATAAACTACAAATCAATAAGAATAGGGTGTTGTATTATTTTTAATAATTTAAAAAAATGATAATATATCGTTTAATTCAACTTAAAAAAGTATTTATTGTATGATATTGATACAACAGTTTAACTCTATTTTTGTTTAGTATGTAATGCTTTTTTAAGTATTTAAATTTAATATGATGGTGAATACTTAATTAATAAAAAAATTAGGGATAAAGATGATGCTATGTTTAATTATAAAAAGTGTTTCTTAATATTCATGATTTTAATATTATTGTTATTTGGAATAACAGTTGTCAGTGCAACAAATAATACTGATGCAGATACAACAGTTCTTGATACAAACACAATTACGAGTACTGATACGGTTTATCCAACAGATAATACTAATATAATCACAGATAGAAATGAAACAAATAATTATGATAATAGTATAGATGATACAGTTGAAACAACAAAAGCGGTGACAAAACAAGTTACCAAAGATAGAAATACAAAAACAGATTCATATAAATCAGTATCAAGTTATACTCAATTGGTTGAAGCGGTTAATAATGCTAAATTATCAGTTACAGAAAGTGGTACTTTCACGATTAATTTATTACCTGGTGATTATAATGCAACAGCTAATTTTAACTGGGATGCTTCTTTACGTACGAAAACATTAGTTATAGAAGGTAACGGTTTAGTACTTAATGGTAATAATCAGTATAGATTTATTACTGTAAGTAATCATTGTACTTTAAAATTGAATAATATTACATTTACCAATTATACTGCATCAAATGGTGGAGTAGTGTATAACCTTCAAGGTGATGTTACAGTAACAAATTCCAAATTCATTAATAATAATGTATCTTCATCTGGTGGTGCAATATTAAATGCTGAGGACTGTAATCTTATTGTAACCGGTTCCACTTTTACTGGTAATCTTGCTGAACAGGGTGGAGTAATTAATAATAGAGGTACTCTTACTGTAAGTGATTCTACTTTCACTGATAACAGGGCAATAGGTACTAATGCATTTGGTAGTGTATTGTTTAACTATGGAAATGCTAATTGCCATATTAGTGATTCTAACTTTACAAGTAATAGTGCAGCTAAGGGTGGTACAATATGTAACTACAATGGAAATCTTGAGGTGTTACGATCTACTTTCAATAATAATTATGCTCCGAATGGTGCTGTAATATTCGATAATGGAGGTAGTGTTAGTCTAACTGGTTCTTCATTCAATGCTAACAATGCAACAAAAGGTGGAGTATTATACAACCAAAATAATGGTAGGATAAGTATCAGTGGTTCTTCCTTTTCAACAAATTTTGCTGTTGATGAAGGTAGTGTTTTACATATCATAAATGGTAATGTTAACATCACTACTTCTAAGTTTAAAAATAACAAGGCCGATAGTGGAGCTATCTATAATAATGGTAATGTTTTTTTAACATCTTCCGAATTTATAAATAATACTGGAACTAATTTAGGTGCTGCAATATACAATGTTGGTATGTTTAATGTAACTAATTCTAACTTCACAAGTAATCGGGCAGCTACTGGTGCTGCAATATTTAACTTACAAGGTACTATTGATGTAAAGACTTCCAACTTTAATTCCAATATTGCTAATAGTAACAGTGCTGGTGGTGCAATAATTAACTATAATGCTACTGCAACTGTAACTAATTCAAACTTTACTAATAACCAAGCAAATTCTGGTGGTGCAATATATTGTATTAATTCTACTCTCAACGTACGTGGTTCCAAATTCACACGAAATTTGGGGAATACTAGTGGAGCTGCAATAGGTATCACTAATGGTGGAGCTGATATAAATACTTCTGACTTTATTGGGAATAATGCAAATTTCATTGGTGGTGCAATATTTAACAACAAAGGTAATGTAAGAGTAGCTGGTTCTAGCTTCAAAAACAATACAGTACCTAGTTTTGGTGGTGCAATTTTCAATAATGGTACTTTTAGTGTTGGTAGTTCTAACTTCAGTAATAACACTGCAAAAGATGGTGGTGCAATAGTAAACTATTTAGGTGCTGTTCTTAATGTAACTAATTCAAACTTCACAAAGAACTCTGTTTCTGATGGTGGAGGAGCAATATTCACTCAGGATAAACTTACAATATCCGGTTCCATTTTTACTAATAACAATGGAGGTAAAGGTGGTGGTGCATTATATATGGATAATAATGCTGTTGTAAGTGTTACAGGCTCTACATTTACTGGTAATATCGTAAGTGCTAAGGGTGGAGCAATTAGGAACTTGGATGGTAGTCTTACTGTAACTAGATCTATCTTTATGAATAACACCTCAGAAAATGGTAGTGCAATATATAACGATGAAGGAAATACTAATGTAACAGATTCTTCCTTTACAAGTAATAAAGCAAGTAATACTGGCGGTTCAATATTAAACCTACGTGGTAATATTATTGTAAATGATTCTGACTTTGTTAATAATACTGTTACTGAGAATGGTGGGGCAATAATCAATTTGATGGGTAATGCTACTATAAAGGGTTCAACATTTACCGCTAACAGAGCAAGATATGGTGGTGCTGTATTTTTCAATACTGATAGTAAATCTAAAGTAAGTAGTTCAAAATTTGAAAATAATAATGCTGAATATGGTTCTGGAATATTTAACAATCAAAATGCAAGTTCTGAAGTAAATACTTCTTCATTTATAAATAATACTGCAAGTAACGGTGGAGCTGCTATATATGGAAATGATGGGGTTAAAACATTTAATTCAATTTTCATAGGAAATACTCCAGAAAACTTTATTTTAGTAGACAGAATAATTACGTTGGATAGAAAAGATAGCTTTATTCCTGCTCTAGGTAGTATTTCAGTTTATATTGATGAAGATAACACTCCAGCTTTCACAGGTCAACTATTAATTGATCAATTGCTTGGTTATAGAGTACCATTGGGTCATAAGGTATGTGTAACGACAAATGGTTTTTTACCAGATAGATTCGATAATAATTCATTTATTATATTTTCAGAAATAACTAATTATTCTGAACTTGTACAAGCTGTTGAAGCTGCTAAATTATTAAATAGTGATTCTACTCTTTATTTAAAAGCAGGAAATTATAATGCAACAGCCAGTATGACTTGGGGTAATTGTAATGGTAGTGCACGTAAATTAACTATAGAAGGTAATGGTTTAGTGCTTGATGGTAAAAATACTTATAGATTCATGACTGTTGATGAAGGTTATACATTGGAATTGAAAGATATTACGTTAACTCGTTATACAGCATCAAATGGTGGTGCAATATACTCAATGGGTAATGTTAAATTAACAGATTCTAATTTCGTGAAAAACAATGCAACTGGTGGTAATGGTGCTGCAATATACAATTATAATAATGCTAACCTTACTGTTATTAGAAGCAATTTCACAGATAACACTGCAGCGACACATGGTGCTGCAATATTCAATCATAATGGTGCCAGAGCAAATATAACTTCATCCAGATTTATTAATAACATTGTAAATGGACGTGGTGGAGCAATACATACCAAAGATAATAGTATTACTTTTGTCAGTGATTCTTTCTTTATTAACAATAAAGCAGAGAGTTATGGTGGTGCAATTCTCAATAATATTGCTAAAACCAGTATAAGTGGTTCTTATTTCATTAATAACACAGTAAATGGTTCTGGTGGAGCAATAACTAATCATCAGTATGGTAATACAACTGTAACCGATTCACAATTTACAGGTAATGTTGCATATGAAAAAGGTGGTGCAATATCCAACCATAATAATGGTAATATTAATGTAACTGCTTCTACTTTTATTAACAATACCGCATGTGTTGGTGGTGCAATAGATACTATTAGTGGTAGTGTTAAAATTATATCTTCTGAATTCAGAAATAATGAAGCTAAACAAATTGCTAATGTTACATTTAATATCAATGGTGGTGCTATAAATAATGAAGCTACTCTTAATATAACTCGTAGTGAATTTATTCATAATGTTGCATCTCAAAATGGTGGTGCAATTTATCAAAAAGTTGGTTCTGATTATAGTATAACCGATTCAATTTTCATTGACAACACTCCAAAAAACTTTGTTAAAACTTCAGATAATATGTTATATCTGGCAAAAACTGATAATTATATCCCAAGTAATGCTACTATAAATATTGAGGTAGGTTCTTCTAGTGTTACTAAGAAGATGATTAATAATATTGTATCAGATTATACTTTCCCTATGGGAACTTACAATTTAAGTATCAATGTTAATTCAAATAATCAAAATATAAAAGTAAGAAACAATACTTATATTATGGCTATAGACAATAACAGTTTAACTTTGTATTCTGAAGATATAAATTGTTATTACGCAGAAACTATTCCTTTAACAGTTCTTACAAGAACTAAAGTATCTAATGCCAGAGTAACTGTTAGTATATCTGGTAATATTATTGGAAGTAAGGTAATTGATAGAGTTACTGATAATATTGTAGTGAATATGAATACTACGAATTTATGTGGTGTTTACACATTAAATATTCGTTATACTGATACTATAACAGGTTTTGAAGCTACAACTACAAGTACCTTGAATATTACAAAGAAAAATACATCAATTGTACTTGAACCAATAAATGACATTAAATACAATGAAAATGTTTTAATTAAGGGAATATTACAAGATAAGGATGGTAATAATTTAACTAATCAAATAGTAAGACTAATCATTGGTGATAAAGAAGTCAGTGTAACAACAGATAATGGTTTGTTTGAGTACAACACCATAATAAAAACTCTGGGTAAACAAACTGTCAGAGCAATATATGGTGGAACAGAGGAATATCAATCATCAGAAACAAACACAAGTTTTACAGTTAATAAACAAGATGTTGTTGTAACATATGAAGATATCGCAGATACTAAAGTAGGAAATAATGTAACTATAACTGGTACATTCAAAGATGCTAATGGAAAAGCAATTACTAACAGTAATGTAAGAGTTTTCATAAATACTAAGAAATATCTTGTAAAAACTGATCAAACAGGAACATACATTCTTAACGAAAAAGTTACACGTGCAGGAGTAAACGAGGTTTCAGTAGGTTACGGTGGAAATAACTACTACAACAGCTATGAAACTAGTACAACATTCTATGCTACACAAGATGTTGTTGTAACATATGAACCAATACCTAATTTAAAGGTCGGTGAAAATGTGACTATTACTGGTAGGTTTACTACTGATGATGGTAAGGCTATGACTAATAGTAATGTTAAAATTATTATTAATGGTAAGAAGTTTTATGCTAAGAGTGATTCAACTGGTACATATACTTTTACAACCAAGGTATCACGTGTAGGAATAAATAATGTTACAATAGGTTATAGTGGTAATGATAAGTACAATCCTTATGAAACTAGTACAACATTTTATGCTACACAGGATGTTATTGTAACTGTTTATCCTATTAGTGATGTTGCTTTGGGTGAAAATGTGACTATAGCTGGTAAGTTTACTACTGATGATGGTAAGGCTATGACTAATAGTAATGTTAAAATTATTATTAATGGTAAGAAGTTTTATGCTAAGAGTGATTCAACTGG
>NZ_JAEELZ010000088.1 GCF_016282985.1 Methanosphaera sp. | reverse complement strand
GTAGAGATTGGACAGGAAGAAGAATTGATGGAATTTTAGAAAGTGCAACTATATTACACCAAATTGTTGTCAAATCCAGAAATGTTATAATTTTGAATCCTGAAAATAAAATTAGATGGAATACACCAACCAGTTGTGTCAGAGACTACCAAGAAGCTGGTGCAAAAGTATATCAAACAAGTACATTGAAGGAATTTGCAAAAATTATTAAAGATATTTAATCCTGATCTTCTAATAATTTATCAATGAAAGACATATCTACATTAGCAGTGAATAAATCACCCAACTGATTATAATTTACACGTTTAGATTCTTTAAACTGATCACCAGTTAAACCTAAAGGTTTTAAACCTTTATTTATACGAAGTTGATCAGTAAATAATCTTCTGAATTCATAGTTATGGAATATACCATGGAAATATGTACCACAGACATTTCCTTCTATTGCACCATCATATTGGCAAGAAGTATCATTTCCATGACCTTTTTCCAGTTTTATTAATGGTTTTGTATCTTCCCCAAGTATTGTGATTGCTTCGTGTAATTCATATCCTGTTACTTTGGTACCTTTTTTGAATCCTAATTCACTATCTGCTATAATAGTACCTTCACTTTGTTTAACTACTTTTTCTATTTCCCCAAACTTAGTTACCATATCAATTAATCCCAATCCTTCTACAGAACCATGATCTGATTCAGTGCATTTAGGATCAAGAATTTCTTTGGATAACATTTGATAACCACCACAAATTCCAAATACAGGAATTTTTTTAGCAATTTCTTTAATTCTATCAAATGCCCCTGATTTTTTAAGTTCTTCTATATCATCAACAGTATTACGTGTTCCAGGTATTACCAATGCATCCAGACCATCAAAATCATCATAGATACTTACTAATTTTATTCCAACATCTTCTTCATAATCCAATGGATCTATATCTGTGAAATTAGCTATTTTTGGAAGTCTTAATGTTCCTATAGTTATTTTTTCATTTTCACTGAATTGATGTGTAGTTAATGAAGCAGAATCCTCTTCAGGTAAATTTAAAGTTTCGTCGAAAGGCATGATTCCTATAATTGGAATTCCAGTAATCTCTTCAACTTTTTCTATTCCTGATTTTAGTACACTGGCTTCTCCTCTGAATTTATTAATAATGACTGCTTTAATTCTTTTTCTATCTTCTTCAGGAATAAGATAATATGTTCCAACGATTGATGCAAATACCCCTCCTTGGTCAATATCTGCCACAAGAATAACATCTGCGTTAGTAATTCTTGCCATCAACATATTAGCTAAATCTTTGTCATACATATTGATTTCTGCTGGAGAACCTGCACCTTCTAAAATTATAATATCATAATCATCCTGCAATTTATTTAATGAATCCTTTATTGCTGATAATGCTTCTTCTCTAAAATTATTTTGATAATCATCAAATCTCATATCACCAGCAGGTTTTCCTTGAACAATTACCTGTGATAAAAATTCACCCTTAGGTTTTAAAAGTATAGGATTCATATTGCAATCAGGTTCAATACCTGCTGCTTCTGCTTGCATAACCTGTGCTATAGACATTTCTTTGTTATCTATCGTAGTATATGAATTTAATGACATGTTTTGAGATTTAAAAGGAGTTACTCTGTATCCTCTTCTTGATAAGATATTACATAAAGCTGCAACTGTTAATGTTTTTCCTGCATTTGAGGATGTTCCTTGGAACATTATGTACTTCATATAGTCTAACCACCTAAATAATTATTAATATTTAGAATTATTTATGTAAGTAACTTGTAAAAAATATATTGTTTTTAAAGATAATTTGATATAACACTAAAAAATTAAAAAATTTTAATTAACTTAAAAATACTATAACCAAAGATTTTAAATACTTTTTGTTACTTAAAATATTATTGATATATATAATATGTACAACTAATAAAATTAATAGAAAGAAAAAAAGAACAATAAATTATAATTATTAAAAAATGGAGGGATTATCATAAGCAATTATAATGAAGAAGGTATTGATAATGATATAATAATTGATGATGACATAATAATACCTGAAACAAATGAAATAATCGAAGAACCCAATGAAGATAAAAACACTCCCCCTATTGAAGAAAATGATGAAGAAATAGTCAACGAAGAATCTGAAGTAGAAAAAGAAAATTCAGACAATATTACTGAAGAAATAGATCCGAATGACTATGTCAACACAGAAAACATCAAAATTCCACCAATGCTTATTGATCAGATTATTGGTCAAGAAGAAGCCGTTGAGAAAATTAAAAAAGCTGCAAAACAAAGAAGAAATGTTTTATTAATTGGTGAACCAGGTATTGGTAAATCCATGATAGCTAAAGCTATGGCCGAACTTTTACCTCCAGAAGAATTACAGGACATTCTAATTTATCCAAATTTAGAAGACTCAAATAATCCATTAGTTGGAGTAATGCCTGCCGGACAAGGTGCAAAAATTATAGAAACTACAAAGAAAAATGTTAAAGGACAAGAAGAAAGAAAAAATATCCTTATGATAGCAATTATTGGTCTAATTATGGCTATTGGTTTTTTAACAAACCAATTCTTAGAAGCAATTATTGCTGTAGGTATCGTGTTTTTTGCTTTATACCAAATTAAACCAAAAAATAACCAATCTGCACCAAAATTATTAGTTAATAGTGATGGAAAAAAAGTTGCTCCTTTCATTGATGCAACTGGTGCACACGCTGGAGCATTATTAGGTGATGTAAGACATGACCCATATCAATCAGGAGGATTAGGAACTCCTGCACATGAAAGAGTAGAAAGTGGAATGATTCACAAAGCAAATAAAGGTGTTTTATACATTGACGAAATAGGTACAATGAACATGAAAACACAACAACAATTACTTACTGCTTTACAAGAACATAAATTCCAAATAACCGGACAAAGTGATAACAGTAGTGGAGCAATGGTTAGAACTGAAGCAGTACCATGTGATTTTGTATTAGTAGCTGCAGGTAACTTGGAAGTTCTTAAAGATATGCATATAGCTCTTAGATCAAGAATAAGAGGATACGGTTATGAAGTATTCATGAAAGATACCATGAAAGACACACCAGAAAACCGTAAAAAATTAGGACAATTCGTAGCTCAAGAAGTTGAAAATGATGGAAGAATACCTCATTTCTCAAAAGAAGCTGTTGCTGAAGTAATCAAAGAAGCCCAACGTAGAGCTGGTAAAAAAGATTCTTTAACCTTAAAATTAAGAGATTTAGGTGGATTAGTACGTGCAGCCGGAGACGTTGCAGTTGAAGAAGGTGCCAATGAAGTTACATTAGAACACGTATATGAAGCTAAAAAACAATCCAGAACATTAGAACAACAAATAGCAGACAGATACATTGTACAAAGAAAAGAATACAGTGTTTTCAATAATGAAGGTTCAGCAATTGGATGTATCAATGGTTTAGCAGTTATTGGAAATTCAAGTGGTATCGTTTTACCAATTGCAGCAGAAGCTGCCCCATCCCAAAGTAAAGAGGAAGGTAAAATTATTGCTGCAGGTAAATTAGGAGACATTGCTAAAGAAGCTGTTCAAAACGTAGGAGCTATAATTAAGAAAAGTATTGGAAAAGACATATCCAACTACGATATCCACATTCAATTCGTTCAATCTTATGATGGAGTTGAAGGAGATAGTGCAAGTGTTTCTATGGCAACAGCAATTATTTCAGCAATAGAAGACATCCCTATTGACCAAACATTAGCATTAACCGGTTCTTTAAGTGTTAGAGGTAATGTATTACCAGTTGGTGGAGTAACTTACAAGATAGAAGCCGCAGCAGAATCTGGAATGAAAAGAGTATTAATTCCTGCATCAAACAAAGATGATGTTTTAATAGAAAAACGATACAAAGATCAAATTGAAATTATTCCAGTAAATACGTTAATTGAAGTATTGGAATATGCATTAGTGGGTCCTAAAAAAGATGAATTCATCAAAGAATTAAAACAAAACAAAATTGATAAAATCAAAGATATCATACCAAATCCTTCAACAATTATCAATCAAAACCCTTCATCATCTGAAAATTAGGACTTTCCTAATTTTACTTTTTTATAACTTTTTTTAATAATCTCATAATTACTCCCATCTTTTTAAAGCTAATTGAATAATTAAATTTTATTTATTAGAAAATTAAGTTAATTAAAATAATTATATTAACTATGAAAATGATAAATCTATAAAGGAATGAATCCTTTAAGATTTAAGGAAAAAAATTTGATAAAAGAAAAAAATATTAAATTAAATAATTAACTAAATAACACGCCCGTGTTTTTAATTAAGTCCAAATCAAAAGAAAAAAATACAGAAAGGAGATAATATATATGGAAAAATTAAAATTTAAGGACTTAAATATATCATCCGAAATACAAAAAGCAGTAGAAGATATGGGATTTGAAGAAGCTTCTCCGATACAATCACTCGCCATTCCCCAAATATTAGCACATAAAGATGTTACTGGACAAGCACAAACCGGAACTGGAAAAACCGCTGCATTTGGAATACCTTTATTAGAAAATATTGAAAGTGACAATAAAGATTTACAGGCAATTATTTTATGCCCTACACGAGAATTAGCAATACAAGTAGCAGAAGAACTTAGAAAACTATCAAAATACTTACCAAAAATAGATGTGTTACCAGTTTATGGTGGACAACCTATTGATAGACAGATTAAAGCTCTGCAAACAGGAGTACAGGTTATTATTGGAACACCAGGTAGGGTAATGGATCATATTGACAGAAAAACTATTCGATTAAACACGATTAAAACAGTAATCCTTGATGAAGCAGATGAAATGTTGGATATGGGTTTCAGAGAAGATATAGAATATATTCTGGAAGATATACCAGACAACAGACAATTTTTATTATTTTCAGCAACATTACCTCAAGAAATTATGCAACTGGCTAAAAGATATCAGAATAACCCTGAAATTGTAAAAATAACTAAACATGAACTTACAACTCCAGATGTTGAACAAAAATATTTCGAAGTTAAAGAGGATATGAAATTAGAACTTCTTTCACGACTCTTGGATTTAAATAATTTTGATTTATCCTTAGTATTTTGTAACACTAAACGAAAAGTAGACAAATTAGTAAGCCATCTGCAAATCAGAGGATATTTAGCTGATGGTTTACATGGTGATTTGACACAAAATCAAAGAGACCGTGTAATGAGTAAATTTAAGAATGGATCTTTGGAAATATTAGTGGCAACTGATGTTGCTGCAAGAGGTATTGATGTTGGTGGTGTAGAAGCAGTATTCAATTTTGATATCCCTAACGACAACGAATATTATGTTCACAGAATTGGGCGTACAGGAAGAGCTGGAAAAACTGGAAAAGCATTTAGTTTTGTTTCTGGACGTGAAATCTACCAATTAAGAGATATTCAAAGATATGCAAAAACAAAAATTGATCAAGCACCTATTCCATCAATCAGCGATGTTGCAGAAGTTAAAAAAGATAACTTTATTGAACAATTAAAAGAACGTATCAAAACTGAAAATATATCTAAAGAGATATACATTATTGAAAAATTAATTGAAGAAGATTATAACTCAATCGATATTGCTGCAACATTATTAAAAGGCATTATGCAGGATAGTAAGTATAAAGAAGAAGAATTTGGTGATACTGAAGCACATGAAGGATTTGTTAGATTCTTTATGAGTGTAGGAAGAAAACATGATATGACAATTAGTGTTATAATTAATGCAATTCATGAAAAAACGGGCCTGAATGGACATCAAATTGGTAATATAGACATATTTGACAATTTCTCTTTTGTTGAAATACCTAATGCAAATGCGTCTGATTTCTATAGATTTATGGGTGAAACATACATCGCTAATAAAAGAGTACATATTGAACCAGCACGTCCACGTGAAAAATCTAACAGAAAAAATAATGAAAACAAATTTAAAAATTCTAAACATAATAGAAAAAGTAGAAAATTCAATCCCCATAAGAATGATAATTATAAAAACAATAATTATAATCAACGTAGTTATAGGAAGAATAATTATCAAAAAAATACGTATAGAAAAACGGATTACGGTAAAGACAATTATAGAAACAATGATTATGATTCTAATAATTACCGAGAAAAAAACTATAGAAATGATGAATTTGAATTCTAATCATTTCCTCTTTTTTTAAAAAAAAATTATAATGATTTTAAGTGATCTGCAATTGTTTTTGCTACACTTACAAAAGAAACATCACTTTTTAAAGTATTTGTTCCTTGAACACTATGTGCACCTGCTGCATTTATTTTAAGCACTGCATCATTAACTAAAACCGGATGCACGCAGAAAACGTCAACTGCTACTGCTCCTTGTTCTTTAAGAATGTTTATAGCATTTACTATTGTTCCACCAGTACTGATAATATCGTCTATTATAACAACATTTTTATCTTTAACTGAAATATTTTTTGTTTTTGTTTCAACTATTTCTGGAGATAATCTTACTTTTTCCAAATAATCATAATCCGTATCCAATATCATAGCAATTTCCTTTGCAAAGTTAATTGCACCTTTATCCGGAGCTAATATAACTGGTTTTACATCAAATGTGTTTTTAATATGTTCTGCAATAGTTGGCATTGCAGAAAGATTATCTACAGGAATATCATATAAATCACAAATACTCTGTTCATGTAAATTTATTGATATTAATCTTTTAACACCCATTGTTTGAATTAGTTTTGCTGTTGCTTTTGCTGATATACATTCAACTTCTTTGAATCTGCGTTCTTGACGACTATATCCCAAATATGGAGATACAACTGTTATATCAGTTACATTCATATCATTTAATGTATCCAATATGAAGAACAATTCCATCATATTTTCATCTTGAGGATAACCCGTTGATTGAACTACAATAACTTTTTCATCTTCAGGTATTTCATCTTTAATTCTTAAATATCTTTCACCATCAGGAAACTTTTTAGTTTCTACTGAACATAATTTATCATCTAATTCCATTGCTACTTGACTAGCTAAAGCTTGTGATGCAGATCCTCCAATAATCACACGTATTCTCTCCTTAATAAATAGAAAAATTTATCTTCGTAAATTTAACAACAATTTTTTATTAATATGAGATATGTATTTTATTTTTAAAATAAGTTATTAAAATGTAATATAATAAAATAAATTAAGTTAAATAATTAAAAAAATAAAACTATTAATTGATAAAAAAATAAAAATTCTAAATTAATAAAAAAAATAATTTATATAATTGGAGTAAATTAACATGCATGAATTATCCATGGCAAATAGTATGGTAGAAGCCATATTAGATACTGCTAAGAAAAATGATGCTATAAAAATCAATGAAGCAGTTTTTGAAATTGGAGAACTTACTATGTTAAATCCGGAACAATTGCGTTTCATGATGGATATATTAAGAGAAGGAACAATATTCGAAGATGCTGAAATAATAATTAATATGATTCCTACCAAAATTGAATGTGAATCCTGTGGTTTTACAGGTGAAACAAAAACAGATGAAAATATGGATCATTTAATGACTGTTGCAATGTGTCCAGAATGTGAAAATACTAGAGTTCACATATTACAAGGACAAGAATGTAACATCAAAACAATAAAAATTGAAAGGGACGATGAAGATGCATAACATAGCTAGTATTGAAATAGAACAAGATATTATTAGAGCAAATGATAAATTAGCATATGAAAATAGAAATATATTAGATGAAAAAGGAGTCTTCGCAGTAGATTTAGTTGGTGCTGTAGGATCCGGAAAAACTTCATTACTTGAAACACTAATCGATGAAATGGATGAAGATATAGCAGTAATTGCTGGAGATATATTAAGTAAATTCGATGCTAAAAGAATTGAAGATAAAAATGTACCGGTTAAAGGATTAAACACTGGAAAAGAATGTCACTTAGATGCACATTTAGTTGAACATGCATTACCTGATGTACCACTTGATGATGTTTCCATATTATTTATTGAAAACGTGGGAAACTTAATTTGTCCGGCTGATTTTAACTTAGGTGCTCATGTAAGAACAGTAATTATTAGTGTAACTGAAGGTGACGATACTGCAGAAAAACATCCAATGATATTTAAAACAGCAGACATGGCTATTGTAAACAAAGTGGATTTAGCAGAAGCTGTTGGTGCAGATGCAGATAAAATGGTTAAAGATATTAAAACCATCAACCCAGACATTCCTGTAGTTAAATGTAGTTTAAAAACAGGTGAAGGAGTACAGGAAATTATAGACTTGTACAGAGAGTTCAAAAACAATAAGTCATAAAGACTTTTTTTCTATTTTTTTCTTTTATCGGAAGTTTTATTATGAAAATATGGATAGATATAGTAAATTCACCACATGTACGTTTTTTTAATGGAGTGATTAAAAGACTAAAAAAAGATGGTCATGAAGTATTAATCACTGCAAGAGATTTTTCTAACATTCATGATTTATTAGACATTTTTGGATTAGAATACGTTTCTATTGGAAATCATGGTGTAACATTAGAAGAAAAATTGTTATCAAGTACTAAAAGAGCATATGAACTATCCAAATTTATAGCAAAAGAAAATGTTGATGTTGCTATTACAAAACATTCCATTGAATTACCTAGAGTAGCTTTTGGATTAGGCATCCCCAATGTATTTGTATTAGATAATGAACATGCTATTGCAGCTAATAAACTAACACTTCCCCTAACAAATAAATTAATTATTCCAGAAATTTTTGACGTTTGGAATACAATACATTTTGGAATGAATCCGAATGATATTGTTAGATACAACGGTACTTGTGAAGTTAGCCATTTAGAAGATTTTATTTATAATGAAAATATTTTAGAGGATTTAAACTTAAAAATCAAAAATGATAAAATTATATTTATGAGACCGGAACCTTCTCTAGCTTCTTATTTGGATGCTGATTGTACAAAATCTGTTTTAACACCAATTGTTGAATCTTTGAAAGATGATGCAGATATTTTAATTCTTCCGCGATTTAAAACTCAGGGAGAAATATTTAAAGATTTAAAAAATGTACATATTCTTAAAACGCCTGTTGATACATTCAGTTTAATGAAAAAAGCAGATTTAGTAATAGGTGCTGGAGGAACTATGAATAGGGAAGCCGCATTATTAGGTACTCCCGTAATATCCTGTTATCCTGGAAAACAATTATCTGTTGACACATATTATATCAATAAGGGTTTAATGAAAAGATCAACTAATCTAAATGAAATTATTGAATTATCTAAAGAATTATTATATCAAAAACCAAAACATATCGACTTAAAAACAGATAATTTAATTGATTTAATTGTTAATCAGATATACAAAACATATGATGAATATCATGAAAAGAAATAGAATGGACTAGTCGAGATTTGAACCCGAGGCCTCCGCCATGCCAAGGCGACACTCTACCAAGCTGAGCTACTAGCCCATAAACATTTTATTATATGTGTTTATTATATAATATACTTACCTATTTTTAATATTTTATTATATTTTATTTCTATTTTTACCAAAGAATTTTAATAATATCAATTATTAATATAAATATAGTTAATAATTTAAAGAATATTATTCTTTGAATAGTTAAATTAAACATGAAAAAAATAATAAAGGACAGATGAAACATGTCATTAATAGCTTCAAGTCACTTAATGTTTATTTTAGAATTTGCTATTCTGATGCATATTGGAGTTTTATTATTATTAAATTTTATTCCATTGAATTTCAGCTTAGTATTCGTTCTATCATTAATATTGGGTGTTGGAATAACGGTTATATTCGGTATAGATGCAGCTTGTCTTATTCTACCTATGTTTAATCATCACGAATTTACACACCCCTATGGTCCTTTAGCGATAATGGTTGTGGTAACGTCGTGGTCGATAATACCCGTGATAGAAGACCAAGGATCCAAAACATCAAATATTAAATTATTAGTAATGTTAATTACTGCAGGTATAACACTTTTCGGAGCAATTGTACACCGTGATTTCTTAATTATGTGGGCTCTTGGTTTATTAGTTGGATTTTTAATAATTAGTAAAAATTTCAAAAGAGAAAGTTCTTATTTGAATATACGAAATGTAGCGCTCGTAATTGTTGGTATGTTATTATTATTCGGATTGATGGAAGGATTATCCCAATTATTAGGAATGGAAATTATAAGTCCTCTTTCAAGAATAGACCGTATGAGTAATAACCAATTGTCAAGTTTAAAATTAGTAATTCAAAATACAAACCTTTTAGGTCACACAGCTAATGCTACCTATTGGGGAAATGCCGGTTTAGGAAATGGTGATGGATACATATCTTTACCTTTAACTTTCATCACGTTATTCGGATTACCTCTACCATTATTCTATGGTATATTAGTAACAAAAAAAGACGTTGTGGATTATTTCTTACCAGGAATATTTGGTTTTGGATTTGATTTCGGTTATTTATTCTTAATAGTAATGATTATATGGATTATTTCAGTAATTTTAATAGGAATAAAAGTTCTAAACAAGTATAGACAACAACGTGAACGTGGAAATAAGAAATATCTTGGTCGTGAGGCGTTACTTACGGGTTCACTCTCTGCATTTATTGCACAGACAATATTGGGATTATTTATTATTACAAGGACCATTAATGGTTCAGCACTTGTAACTTATTTATTCTTAAGTGCAATGGTGTTAGCAAATGTTGTTACTACAAAAAGATAACTAATCCCCCACTTTTTCTATTTATTTTTCAATACTTTGAAAAAATATTCTTTTTTTACTAAAACAATATTTAAAATAAAGAAAAAGTTGTACTTTCGCTACAAATACTTAACTCAATAATTCACAATTTTAAGAAGTAATTAATTACTTCACTTTTTTATACTTTTTTTTAAATATGAAAATTTAGAAAATATATAGATTTTAATGTATAATAAAATTAAATATTTTTCAATACATATCTAATAATAGATTTTTAATTATAGTGTTTTAGGATATGAAAAATATGAATATAATTTCAACAGTAGTTGGTAGTTATCCAACACATAGTTTTGAAGCTCATACTTTTAATGAAAAAATTTCTGAGTCCTTAGGTTTATTCGATTCTTATAAAAAATCAATTATAGAATCTGTTTCTGCATTTGTTGAATCAGATATTGATATAATATGTGATGGACAAGTAAGAGGAGATATGGTAAAAATATTTGCCAGCAAAATTAATGGATTCAAAATAGAAGATAATACTTCATACATTAAAGGTAAAATTACACCTGCGGCCCACCCTATTTCTGTAAAAGATTTTAACCTAGCATTTAAAACTGCAAAATCTTTAAATAAAAAGTTCAAATTAAATGCTAATTTAGAAGATATTTATAATCATGAAGCCAAAGGGGTTAAAGGCATAATTACTGGACCAACAACGCTCATTCATTCATCAATAATAGAAAACTTCTACTCAAATAAAGAAAATGCTATTTATGATATGGCAAAAGCCCTACTTGTTGAAGCTAAAGAATTAGAAAAAGCAGGAGCTTGTGCAATCCAAATAGATGAACCATTTATTTCTACAGGAGCTGAGGACATAAATGTATCGAAAATGGCTGTTGAAACAATTAGTGAGGAGTTAGACATCCCCGTTATTTTACATGTTTGCGGTGATTTAAAGGATGTTATGTCTAGTCTATTAAAGTTTAATGTTGATATTTTAGACTTTGAGTTTTCTGGAATGAGTCAAAATATTGGAACTCTAAAAAAAGAATGGAAAAATAATTCAGATAAACAGATTGGAATTGGTTGTATTAATACAAAAATGGAGTCCGTAGACAACATTGAAAATGTAAAACAAACTGTTAAAGATGTAAATGAAATTATTAAAAAGGACAACCTAATTATCGATCCAGACTGCGGTATGAGAATGTTAGAAAGTGAAATTAGTAAAGGTAAACTGGATATTTTAAAAGAAATTAAATTGGAAGGAATCTAAATGGCAAAATTTATTCGAACAAACAATATTGCAAATGCTTGGCTTACTTGTGTTAAAAAGATTATGCAGGAAGGCCATGAAGTTACTGATGAAAGAGGTAGTTTAACCAAAGAGTTACAAAATGTTATGCTAGAAATAACAAATCCTGATGACAACACAATTCCAGAATGTTCCCCTTGGCATGATGATAGACTTGAAACATATAAACAGGAATTATTAGATCCTAACAATGACCAGGGTTTTGTTTATACATATGGAAACCGTTTAAGACAATATTTTGATATTGATCAATTAGATACATGTATAGAAAAATTAAATAACTGTAGAGAATCTCGTCGTGCAATAGCCATTACTATTGATCCTATCCAAGACAATAAAGTTGATGAAATACCTTGTCTTCAAGAAATTGCATTCCTAATACGTGATGATAATTTATATATGACTGATTTTTTCAGAAGTAACGATTGTGGAGGGGCAACTTTTCCAAATCTTTTTGGAATCAGAGAAGTTGGATATTATGTGGCTGAAAACACCAATACAAAACTTGTGAACATGGTTCATCATGCCATGAGCTTACATATTTATGAACACGATTGGGATAAATGTAAAGAAATATTAAAAAAATGGTAGAATTACCAATTCATAAAATTTAATATTAATAAAAGTTATAATAAGCTATTATAAAATATTAGACTACAATTTAACGTGTTAAACTAATATTGATTAAGATTAAACTATTATTTAGGAGATTAATGTTATGAGCGAAAGTATGAACGTTGCAGCAAAAAAAATTGCAGATAAAATGGTTGCTGATGCAGATAAACTTAAATTGATTGCATCCACATTATCCAATGGAACTTTAGTAATAGATTGTGGTGTTAATGCTAAAGGTAGTATTAAAGGTGGAGAACTTTTTACAAAGGTTTGTTTAGGTGGAATATGTGATGTAGGTATTTCAATTCCCGGAGATTTAAGTGATATAATGGCTATGCCAGCAGTTAAGGTAAAAACTGATTTCCCTGCATTAACCACATTAGGTTCACAAAAAGCAGGCTGGAAAATAGAAGTAGATGATTATTTTGCAATGGCATCCGGTCCTGCACAAACACATAAATTCAAAAATGATGAAATATATGCAATGACAAATTATACTGAAGATTCTGATATTGCAGTAATTACTTTAGAAGCAAATGAACTTCCTAATGAAAAAGTTGCACAATTTATTGCAGACGAATGTGGAGTAAAAACGGACAATTTAACAATTTTAGTAGCACCTACAGCCTCACTTGTTGGTTCTATACAAATATCCGGTCGTGCATTAGAAGTTGGAATTTATAAAATGTATGAAGTCATGGACTTTGATGTAACAAAAATTACATATGCTGCAGGTATTACACCTATTACTCCTGTAGATCCGGATAATCTTAAAGCAATGGGGAAAACAAATGATGCTATTATTTTCGGTGGAAGAACATATTACTATATTGAACCAGATGAAGGAGAAAGTTTAGAAGAGTTAGCAACAAACTTACCATCATCTTCATCTGAAAATTATGGTAAAAGTTTCCTAGAATTCTTCGAAGAAGCTGATGGTGATTTCTACAAAATACCTAAGGAAGTATTTGCACCTGCACAAGTTATCGTAAATGACATGGTTACTGGTGAAATGTTCCATACAGGCAGTATCGATTTAGAAAGACTTAAAAAATCATTTGAAGTTAAAGAAGTAAAATTTTTATAGAAAGAAGAGTTGTTAATTAATGTCAAAAAGAATAGGAATATGTAGCACTACCTTTGCTCGCTTTGATATGGCAAGTGCTGCAGTTAATCAAATAAAAAAACAGGTTACTGGTGTAAAATTCATTGAATCTTATGTTCCAGGAGTTAAAGATTTACCAGTAGCTGCAAAAAAGCTTATTGAAGAAGAAAATTGTGATATTGTTATGGCATTTGGTATGCCTGGTGGAGAAAAAATTGATAAACTTTGTGCTCATGAAGCAAGTACAGGACTCATACAAGCCCAATTAATGACCAATACACATATTTTAGAAGTTTTTGTTCATGAAGATGAAGGTTACGATGAAAATGATTTAAAACAATTAGCTTACAATAGAGCCACCCAACATGCAGATAACCTGGTTAAAATGTTGTTTAAACCTGAACAAATGAAAAAAGAAGCAGGAACTGGAGTTCGTGAAGGTAGAGAAAATAAAGGCCCTTTATAATTAATTAACAACATATTAAAACATTCCCCACCCCTATTTTTTTATAAATTATTGCAAAAAGATTATTTTTAATACAAATGCTTTAAATTAATCAAAACAGATTTAAAAAATTATTTAAAAAAAATAAACCAATATTTACTATTTTTTTAAAAAAATACAGTCTTAAAAATAGAAGAAAAAATGACTTAAAAAAAAATAAAAATAGTTCAAAGTCTATTAAAAATAAGCATAATTAATTATCATTATTAATAAAAATAAAGATTTAATTATTTTTTATAAAATATTGCAATTATTAAACATTGTATAAAAATATTGGAAAATAAATACCCAAAAGTATAGTATATAGTAAAGATATAAGAACATATGTTATGATGAATAATAATGAACAAGAACTAAAACTTAGACTTTCAACGCTAGACTG
>NZ_JAEELZ010000087.1 GCF_016282985.1 Methanosphaera sp. | reverse complement strand
CTGCTTCATGGATATTAGGAGTAATTAAAAAAGATTTTTTCAATATATATTTTTTAAGATGTTTGGGAAAATCATTTGAAGTCAAATTGCTACCACTTTCACTAATCATCACAGGATCAACAATGGCTTTAAGATTATATTCGTTAATTTTTTTAGAAACCAGTTTTACAATGTTCTTGGAGTAAAGCATTCCAGTTTTAAAATATTTAATAGGATAAACATCCAATATTTGATTAATTTCATCTTCAATAACTTTTAAATCTAATTCCTGTATGTTAATCACACCAAAAGGATTTTGTGCAGTAATACACGTGACTACACAGTTAGCATAAATATTGTGTGCATGAAATGTTTTACAGTCCGCAAGTATTCCGGCACCACCGGATGGATCTAAACCAGCTATACTCATTGAACAGTTATCTTTCATTTTCTCTTTGTACATCTAATCTCTCCTTACCGTGACTACTTTTTACAACAATATTTATACTGCTTAAATATTCATAACTATAAGTTCCATTGCCATGTAATAGTAATTCCCCCAAATCTTCGGGAGTATTTATGTCTAATGAAACATAAAAAGATTCTATAATATTTATGGACATACCTAATTGATTAGCATAATTCAAATGTTTAAAATAACTCATTGGACCAAATTGTGTTTTAAAATCGTATTTTTCATTAAAACATAATAAATTGGTACCACCACCTTTAGATGGACAGATAACAAAATCATTTTTCATATTTTTTAGAGTTGAGATATGTTCCTGTTTTAATAGAGGTATATCCGAAGGCAATACTAAAATATCTTTATTAGGAAAATTAATTTTTACTTCATCAACGGCATCTGAAATAGCGTTATTCAGATAGTCATTTTCATGTTTCTTTTCTTTAACAAAATTTACGTTTAATTCTTTTCCAAAATTTTTTATATTTTCATCTTTACTTACTAAAACAATTTCATCAACTTCATTTTCAATCGTTGTGATGATATCTTTCAACATATATTTTAATAGTTGAATTCTTTCTTTTTCATTTAAAAACGGAGAAAGTCTTGTTTTAGATTCATTAAAACTAGATACAGGAATTATAGCAACTAAATCTTTCATATTAATATATTGTTTTAAAAACTTAAAAAAATTAATTGTTTAAGGGAGGTTATTAGAAGTATGAGTCTAATGTTGACTGTTTAGATTTATCAAGTTTATCATGGATAATTTTTTCCTTGGTTATATATTCTTCACGAATTTTATCATTCATATAATCTCTATCTTCACCAGAAATCATTTGAGAAAGAATATTCAAAGATTTTTTTGAAGGAATTATAAATTTCTTTATTTCCATGGATTTCCAAGCTTTGTTAAATTCATATTCGATCTTAAAATCATTTTCGGATAATAATTTTCTAATGTTTTCAACATTGTTTTCATTGATTGGCTGATAATAATTGTATAATCGTTCATCTCTAAAGATAGGATTCAAACCAACGATAAACTGTTTTAATTCATAATGAAGTTCTTGTTCAATATTATTTTTCAAAGCATTAAGATATGCTAGTGCTTTAAGAGAATCTTTATAAGCTTTATTGTCTCTTTTATCTATACTTATTTCCAAATGTTTATTTAGGAAGAGTTCTGTTACTTCAGTTATATCTCCCTTATTTTCATCTATAAATTTCTTAAATTCATAGTAATAGAAATTTTTTAAGAATTTGTTATAAAAATCAATGTCTTCATGACTATTAATAAATACAATTCCTTTTTCTGTAACATAATATTCTTTTTCAGGTAAAAAATTTGATGGAACATATTCTATAATCCGAGAAATTAGTTCAGATTTATTTCCAGTAACGGTTAAATTATTCCTTTTTAATATTTCTTTTAATTCATTCACGGTTAAATTATTTAAATAATTCTCTTTTTCTAATGAATTTAACTCATTGCTGATGTATCCATCTTTAATAACTAAATTTTTAATGAAATCTGCATTAAACTCGTAATCAATATTAATGATACTGTTTGTCAAATCAAAATTATTATTTTCATTAAAAATTCTTATAAAATCATATATTCCTACATTTAGATATGTTTTAATGTATTCCTGTTTATCAATGTCTTCTGTATTGTAAAGTATTGAATTTTTATAAGTTTCAATAGATGTATTTCCTTCGAAAATATCTTCATTGTATTTTTTATTAATATTTATTTGTTTAAGTTTTTCGAAGTCTATTTTTTCATCACTTTCAACATTTGAATCGTTATAATATGAATAATTTTTCCGTATATTCCTTAAAAAATCTTGTATTTCTTCATCATTATCTTTCAATGTATTTTTGATTTCTTCAATATATGAATCGTCAAGTTTTTCACGTTTTTCTGAACAGGAACGTTTTTTATCATCTTCAGGATAATAATTTGAAAGATATAGTATGTCCGAATTTTCCTCAGGAATAATTAAAAAACCACATAATTCTGAGTCATATAAATATGAAGTAAATATAAGATCATTTAAATCGCTTTCATCTGTTCCAAATATATTACTGATGGTATTTGATGGAATGTCTATTTTAATAGAACTGACTATTATTTTTTTATCAATAGTCTTAGCAAATCCATATTTTACAAGTAATTCCATAATGAAAAATGGGGGATAATATATGCTCAGTTCTTTTCCTTCTTCGAATATTTTATTTATTTCATCAAAAAATAAACCCTTTCCTCTAAACTCAGGTAAAATATAACTTGCAATTAAAGATAAGTTAGTAACACTGTTTGTTATGGTATAAGCAAAAAAACCAACTACTTTCTTTTTGAATACTATTTCCTTAAAATAAGTGCAATGGTTAACTTTTAATTTATAATTTGTTTCTTTAATGGAATTATATAGGTAAATATACTTACTTCTTAAAGTTTCTTCTATATCAACTGCATCCAGCATAGCATCTTCAGAAATAATTTTACCAATATTATCTTCCCGTATTATGCAATTATATTTAACCATGTTTAAAACCTATTATTCTTTTTATATTTTGGTACAAATAATTTTTTTGGAAGAATCAATATTTCACTTAATAAAAAATTTTAATAAATTTGTTTAATATATCTTATTAATGAGAAATTAAAATAAACTATTTTTATCATACTAACTAATTTAATAAAAAGATATGGTGAGGAAATGAAAAATTTTAGTGAATGGTTTCATAATATATTAGAAGATGCAGAATTGATGGATGCTAGATATCCAGTTAAAGGAATGAGTGTATGGTTACCAAGAGGGTTTAAAATTAGAAAATACTCCCTTGAATTACTGCAAAAATTACTTGATGAAGAACATGAAGAAACATTATTTCCAATGCTCATTCCTGAAAGTGAATTAGCAAAAGAAGCAATACATGTCAAAGGATTTGAAGAAGAAGTTTACTGGGTTACTAAAGGTGGATTAAGGGAATTAAATGAACAATTAGCTTTAAGACCTACTAGTGAAACAGCAATGTATCCTATGTTTTCATTGTGGGTACGTTCACATATGGATTTACCGATTAAAGTATACCAAACAGTTAATACTTTCAGGTATGAAACTAAGCATACAAGGCCATTAATCAGGGTTAGAGAAATTACAACTTTTAATGAATCACACACAGTACATGCAACTGAAGAAGAAGCAGAAGAACAAGTTAAAACAGGAATTGAAATTTATAAAGAATTTTTTGATTCACTTGGAATAGCTTATTCTATCAGTAAACGACCGGAATGGGATAAATTCCCTGGTTCAAAATATACTATGGCTTTTGATACAATTATGCCTGATGGAAAAACTTTACAAATAGGTACAGTACACAACCTTGGAACAACATTTGCAAAAACATTCGACATTCAATTTGAAAACGAGGAAGGAGAACATGAATATGCACATCAAACTTGCTATGGATTATCTGATCGTGTAATAGCATCATTAATTGCGGCACATGGTGATGAAAAAGGTCTTAAATTACCTCCTGTTGTAGCTCCTGAACAAGTTATTATTGTTCCGATTATATTTAAAGAAAAAGAAGAAATTGTACTTAATTTCACAGATAAACTGGAAGAATTATTAAAATCAAATGGCATACGTGCCAAACAAGATAAACGTGATATGAGACCGGGTAAAAAATATTATGAATGGGAACAAAGGGGAGTACCTTTAAGAATTGAAGTTGGTCCTAGAGATATTGAAAATGGTTCAATAGTTACAATAAGAAGAGATACCGGAAATAAAGAATTTATTGACTATGATGAAAACACTATTGTAGATACTGTAAATGATATTTTGGATGACATTTCAAAAGAGCTTAAGGCAGCCTCCAATAAATTCCAGGAAGAAAAAACGTTCCACGTTGAAAAACCAGAACAAATTAAGAAAACCATCAATAAAAAAGGTGGAATAATAACTTGTAACTGGTGTGGAAATACGGAATGTGGTAAAGACATGGAAGAAAAATATGATATTGATATTTTAGGAACACAGGAAGCTATAGTTGAAGGAAACTGTGTTCACTGTGGAGAAACTGCAAAACATAAAGTCCTAATTTCAAAAACTTATTAGTGATACTATGAATAATAAAGATAAGAAGAAAATAATGAGTTATGTTTGGATTGTTACAGATATTATCATACTGATTTGTGCCATACTTCTGTTAATGGAAGGTGGTACAACAAACATAATCATTTCCATAATTGGAATTCTTTTAGTTATTGTAGAACTATTCCTATATAAAACTGGGCGTTTGTTTAGATAACAACTTAAACACCTTCAAATTTTTTATTTTTTATATAAAAACTTTTTTATATTTTTTTAAACCTAATTATATATAGTCTTAATGATATATTGTGATGCTTATGGAAGTAAAAACAGATGTATTGGTTATAGGTGCAGGGCCTGCCGGTTCAATTGCAGCAAGAGAAGCTAGTAAAAACGGGGTTAAAACTTTAATAATTGATAAAAAATCAGAAATAGGTACTCCAAAACGTTGTGCAGAGGGTATTTTAAAATCAACATTGGATGAATTAGAAATTAAACCTGACAAAAGATGGATTACGAAAGAAATCACAGGTATTGAAATAGTAGCCCCCAATAATAAAAAATTAATTTTAGATCAAAACAATTTTGAACTACCAGATACGGGATACATACTTGAACGAAAAGTTTTTGATAAACATTTGGTGATGGATGCAATTAGGTATGGTTCCAAAGTTATGGTCAAAACCAAAGCTAATCAGATTGAAAGGATTGATGATGGTTTTTTAGTATATGCAAATAATCTTGGTAAAGAAATTAAAATTTTTACAAAAATAATTATTGCTGCTGATGGTCCTGAATCTAAAATTGGCAGAAAGGCTGGTTTGAAATCCAATACTATGTTGGATAATATGGCATCTTGTATACAATATGAAATGGTTAATGTTGAAATGGATGAATCAGAACATGTTAAAATACATATTGGTACAATTTGTCCTGGTGGTTACATTTGGATTTTTCCTAAAGGTGATGATATTGCTAATGTTGGATTGGGTGTATTAAAGTCACATACGGATAAAACAGCAAAATATCATTTGGATTCTTTTGTTCAAACGAACAGATATGTTTCAAATGCTCAGTGTATTGAAATGAATGTCGGTGGTGATCCAATAGGTGGCCTTTTAGACGATAGATATGCAGATAACATAATGATTATTGGTGATGCAGCAGGATTTGTGGATCCGTTAACAGGTGACGGTATTAGAACAGCTATGTTAAGTGGAAAGTATGCTGGAATTGTTGCAAGTAAATCAATAAAAATGAAAGATTATTCTAGAAATATATTAAAGGAATATTATGATTTAACAGAGGAAAAAATAGGTAAATCTTTCAATAAATTTAATAAAATTAAGGAATTCCTTTTAACATTAGATGATCAAAGTTTGAATAATATAATTGAAGAAATTTTAAAGACAGATTTTAATAGAATTAATTTAACAACTTTATTTAAAATAATTATTAAATCGTCTCCTAAATCGATTTTTAAATTAGGTAAATTGTTTTAAAAAAAGAATTGAGAATTAAATTTCTCCATTCTCTTTTCTATACCTATAATTATCAATGGCTGCTTGTAATGCATCAGCAGCTAGGTTAGAACAATGCATTTTAATTGGAGGAAGACCATCCAATTCCTCAGCAACATCGTTTCGGGTAATGTTATATGCTTCATCAACAGTCATTCCCACAGCCATTTCTGTAATCATACTACTGGTGGCTATTGCAGCACCACAACCAAATGTACTGAATTTTACATCTGTTAATACTTCATTTTCATCTACATCTATATAAATTGTCATTATGTCTCCACAAACAGGATTACCTACTGTTCCTTCACCACTTGCATTTTCAATAATCCCAGTATTTCTAGGATTCATGTAATGATCTTTTACTTTATCGCTATATTCTTCCATGTTATCACCATTAGTATCTGTCTAAATCTTCTTCATCAACTTCTTTTTCGAATAAGTCACCAATATATTTGTCATTTTTATTATCCCATAATGGTGATAATTTTCTTAGGTACGTTACAACTTCATCAATAGATTCTACAATATAATCTACATCTTCAATGTTGTTTTCAGGACCTATTGATAATCTTAAAGAACCATGTGATAATGCAGGTTTAATTCCTATTGCTGCTAGTACATGAGAACCTTTTAAATCATGTGTTGAACAGGCTGAACCTGTTGCTCCGTTTATTCCTTTTTTATCTAATCTTAAAATCAGTGATTCTCCTTCAATTCCTGAAAATCTGAAATGAATGTTGTTAGGTAACCTGTTTTCCATACTTCCATTTACATAGGAATCCTTAATATTGCTTGTTACTTTTTCCATTAATGCATCCCTAATTTCCTGGTTATGTTTCATACGTTCTTCTAAATGTATGTTTGCTAGTTCTGCAGCTTTTCCTAATCCAACAATTCCAGGTACATTTTCTGTTCCTGAACGTAATCCTTTTTCTTGACCTCCACCATGTATAAGTACTTCTAAAGTCACACCCTTTTTAATATATACTGCTCCAACACCTTTTGGTCCATTAATTTTATGTGCTGAAATTGATAGTAAATCAATATTCTGTTCAATTACATCTACAGGTATTTTTCCTGCACTTTGAACGGCATCTGAATGGAATAATATATTATTTGCTCTTGCAATTTCTCCAATTTCTTTTGTAGGTTGTATTGAACCAATTTCATTATTTGAATGCATTATGGTTATGAGGATTGTACTATCTTTTATCGCATTTTTAAGGTCCTCTAAATTAATTATTCCTGATTCATCAACAGGTAAATATGTTACTTCGAAACCGAATTTTTCCAAGAATTTACATGTTTCTAAAACAGCTGGGTGTTCTATGGTTGTAGTAATTATATGATTTTTAGGATTTTCTTCTGTGGCTTTTTGTATTTCTTTTAATGCTACTCCTTTAATAATCATATTATCTGATTCAGAACCACCACTAGTAAATGTAATTTCATTTGGGTCTGCATTAATTAAATCTGCTACTTGTTTTCTTGCTTTATCAACTGCTTTTTTTGCTTCTACTCCTAATGTGTATAATGTTGATGCATTTCCAAATTCTTTATTAAAATAAGGTAACATTTCTTCTAATACTTCTGGGTCAACAGGGGATGTTGCTGAGTTATCCATATAAATTAATTTTTCTGACATTTTTTTCCCTTCTTAATAAATTTATAATAATTATTTTTTTTAACGTTGTTATATCACAATGTTATATTTAATATAGGTTATATTTAAATGTTTATAACAATGTTATTTTTTTATATAAACTTACTCTTTTAAATTATAAAAAAAATAAAAAACTTAATAAAACTTATTATTAACATTATCCAAACCAATTAATATAGTTAAATCTATAATAATATATTAAATTTAGGAGCTGTAATTAATATGTCTAATCAAAAGATTATAGGAATAATTATAGCAGTTGTAGTTTTACTTTTAGTAGCATTCTTTGCTTTTAACTCATTGACAAATAATTCTGAAACAGTACACATTGGGTACTTACCATCAGATCATGATGCAGCATTATTTGTAGCGGATGCTTCTGGAATGTATAAAGACGCTGGTATAAATGTAGAATTACATGAATATAATAATGGTGGAGATTTAATGAGTGCAATGGCAAGTGGTGATCTTGACGTTGGTTATGTTGGTATAGCACCCGTAGTTTCTTCAATTTCTAAAGGAGTTCCTGCAAAAATTGTTGCCGGAGCTCAAAATGAGGGAAGTGGTTTATTATCTCATGACTCATCAATTACTTCTGTTGCAGATTTAAAAGGAAAAACTATTGCAACACCTGGAGAAGCATCAATTCAAAGTGTTTTACTTAAATATGACTTGAAAAAAAATGGAATGAGTACTTCCGATGTAAAAAGTCCGGGTATGAAAGTGGCATCAATGAATGATGCTTTAAAAACTGGTAGTATTGATGCAATGTTAACTTATGAACCATTTGTTTCAATTTCTGAAAAATCTAACAATCAACACATTGTTGAAAGATCTGGGGATATTATTCCTAATCATCCATGTTGTGTAGTTGTTATGAGTGATAAATTCCTTGCAGATCATCATGATCAAGCTCAAAAAATTGTAGAAATACACAAAGAAGCTACACAAAAGATTATAGATAATCCGGAAGGAATTATTCAATATTTACCATCTAATATAGTTTCAAATGAAACAGTTGAAAAAGAAAGTTTATCTCATATTAAATGGGTAACTGAAATGGATGATGCATATAAGAATAATGTAAATAATTTCTTAAGTATAGAAAAAGATTTAGGAATAATTAATCAAACTTTAGATGATTCTAAATTATATGCAGATATATAAAATATTTCTATTATTAAAAACAAAATTAATAATTAACGATTTATTGAGATGAATTAATGACAGAAATTAAATTATATGATAAACTTGATGTATTAATATTGCCTGTAATATTAATCATAATTTGGTATATTATATGTGATTTACTGATGTTAATTCCTAGTTATATGTTTCCAGGACCAATAGAAGTAGTAAATTCATTTATTAATCTATTGGTCTCCGGAAAATTATTGAAAGATATAATAGATACTTTATATAAAGTATTCCTTGGTTTATTTTTAGCAGCAGTTGTTGGTATATCCTTAGGAATAATTTTGGGATGGTCAAGAAGATTGGAAAGGTTATGTTCTTTAATCATAAGTGTTTTAAGACCAATTCCTCCTATTGCGTGGATACCTTTTTCTATTCTATGGTTTGGAATAGGTACAGCACCTGCCGTATTTATTATTTTTTTAGGTTGTGTATTTCCAATATTGGTATCAACCATTGATGGAGTACATAGAACTAGGGGTGTATTGATTGAAGCAGCCCAATCATTTGGGGTTTCAAATCTACAGATGTTAACTGAAGTAATATTACCTGCAACAGTTCCGTATATTGTTTCTGGATTGAAAGTAGGTATAGGTATTGCATTAATGTGTACTATTGCTGGTGAAATGATAGGTTCTAGTTCTGGAATAGGATATAGAATATTAACTTCTACAAGTCTTTTTGATACTGGTTCTACAGTAGTTGGAATGTTAGTTATCGGAGTTATAGGAATAATATTTGATTATATTTTCACAAAAATTCAAGAACAAATATTCTGGTAAGGTGAGAAGATGACATTTGAAATTGAAAACGTATCAAAAAGTTATATTTCCAAGAACGGCAAAGAAAAAATTGTTGCATTGGAAAATATTAATCTTACTATTGAAACAGGTAAATTTGTTTGTTTTGTAGGACCTTCAGGTTGTGGTAAAACAACATTGCTTCGATTGATGGAAGGATTCGAATTTCCTGATGAAGGTACAGTTAAAGATGATGGTGAATTAGTTACAAAGCCATCTAGAGAAAGGGGATTTATTTTCCAGGATTATTCTTTATTCCCATGGTTGAATGTACTTGATAATGTTATATTCGGATTAAATATTGCAGGAAAACCAGTTGAAGAAAGTAAAGAAAAAGCTTATAAATATTTGGATGCTGTTGGTTTAAGAGATTTTGCTACAAAATATCCTCATGAATTATCGGGGGGAATGAAACAAAGGGTAGCAATTATTAGATCAATAATTAATGAATCAAAAACTTTGTTAATGGATGAACCATTTAGTGCATTAGATGTTCAAACTAAACATAAACTTGAAGAACAATTAGTTAGTAACTGGAGACGTAATGATAGAACAATAATTTTTGTTACACACGATGTGGAAGAAGCAGCATTTTTGTCTGATGAAATTGTTGTATTTTCAAGAAGACCTGGTAGAATAAAAAAAGTTTATAAAAATGATTTACCTCGTCCAAGAGATAGGTCAACTTATGAGTTCCAGGATTTTGTTAATGAAGTTACTGATCAAATAGATGAATCAGAAGATGATTGATTCATCATTTTTTTTATTTTATTTTTAATTATCTATTTCTGTGATTAACTGAATAATTTTTGCAGTTTCAATACCTGTCATACCCATAGTTTTTAATGCTTTAATTGCTGAAGAAGTTAAATTTAAATTGGAAACAACAAGGTTTTCTGTAACAAGTTTTCTAAATTCATCATACTTCTTATTATCATTAAATAAAACTCTTAAATCATATGCTATAGGTCTTAATTTTTCATCTAAAATATATGCTAAATCTTCTATAGCTTTATCATTTTCTTCGACCATATTTTTTTGTAAAGTTCTACCTATATCATTTTGTGTAAAACTTTTTTCTAATTCTTCTAGTATTAATTCATCAATTACTTCATTATCTTTGTAATTATTTTTTAAATGTTTATTTCTTTTATTTGTTTTAATAAAATCTTTATAAAAATTGTTAATTAATACTGGGTTATGGTCAAATAGATCATCAACAGTGTTGATTAGTACTGTGCTGGCATATTTTTTTATATTCTTTTCGTTAATCATAATAATACCTATAAAATCATCTCTAATATTATTATGATTTTTATCTTTAATAGTATTTTAGAACAGAAAATTAATAAAAATAGTTCAGAAAAGGGGTTTAAGAAAGTAATAATTAAATTATTACATTTATTTATGCTTCTACTTTTAAGTAATCGTATAAGTATACAGCGAAGATTGCTCCGATAATTGGTGCAATTAAGTATACTGGGAATAATTCCCAAGGTGCTGCGTTACCTGCTACAGTGTTCATAAGCATAGGTGCGAATACCCTTGAAGGGTTAATACCACAACCACTGAAACCACCGATAGCTACGATGATACCAGCTAATACTAAACCGATACTTAATGCTGCATCTTTAGCTTGGCCGTCAACAGCAGCTGCCATAATACAGTACATTAATAATGCTGTACCTAAGAATTCGATAATGAAAATTCCTACCATTCCAATTCCTGCTACATCACCAACAGATCCTAAAGCACCTATTGCTGAAGCATCTGGTCCTCCAACGAAAAGTAATACTGCAGATGCAATGATTGAACCTACAAATTGAGCAATTATGTAAGTTGGTAAGTCAGATGTAGGGAATTTTTTACCAGCCCATAAACCTATAGTTACAGCTGGGTTAAAGTGTGCACCAGATACTGGACCCAATGCATAAATTGCTACTGTTAAAGCTAAACCGAATGCTAATCCGATTGCTACCCAATCAGCCATTGTGATTGCTGCTACTTTAAGACCACCGTTTACTAGTAATACTAATACAACTGAAGCTGTACCGAAGAATACTAATATAAATGATCCAATTAATTCTGCTAAAAATTTTTGAATTGTACTTGCCATTTTATTAGCCTCCAAATTTAAAAATCTAAGAAACACAAACTTTTGGTAATGTTTACGATTAAATAATATTTCAAAAATATTATGTACAGTATTGTATCAATCAATTTTGTATTTTGATTTCGTATAGTTATGTGTACATCGAAACATATTCAATAATTTGTGCTTTCTCTACTTCAAACTTTTATTTAAAGGACTATTTAAATTATAGTTTGATTTTTTTAATTTTGCTTTAATTGAATTATAAAATTTTTATTATTTTGAATATATTATTATTTTTACTTGATTTTTTTTAATATTTTATTTATTTTGTTAGATTTGTATGAAAATTTTTAGTTATACCAAAATTTATTGTTCAAAACTTATTTATAGGAGTATTATCAAAGTTTAATTATTACTAATTTTGTATTTTCAAATAAGATTTTATAGTTTATTATAACATAGTTTCTATGAAAAGTTTTACAATAGATTTATTTCAATATGTTGAATCAATGTTATATGATTATTAAGCAGTTAATTTCTTTGATTAATTTTCTTTTTTAAATATTTTTTAAAATAAAATAGATTAATAATGAAGAAAAATATAAATATTAATAATATTTTTTTAATTAATTATTTATTTTGTTATGGTAGGATAATTAAAATGGATTTTAGAAATGTTCAGTTACCACGAGAAATACATACAGGGCCTGGCGTTATTGTTGAAATAGGGGATGTATGTGATAATTTATTATCTGGTAAAGATATTACATTAGTTACAGGTAATACAACTAAAAAAATAGCTGGAAATCAAGTAATTGAAATATTAGAAGAAAAAAAATATAATATTTCAGTTATAATAGTTTCTTCAGCAACAGATGATTCCGTTGAACAAGTAACTAATCTTTCAAAGAATTCTGATGCTATTTTGGCTGTAGGTGGGGGAAAAGTAAATGATGTTGCTAAGGTAGCATCAACAAATAATAACATACCTCTCATTAGCATCCCAACTACTGCTGCACATGATGGATTAGTATCTCCTCGTGCTTCTATAAAAAATGATCATGATAATGTTTCCAAAGAGGTTAATGCTCCTTTTGCATTGGTTGCTGATACTCAAATAATATCTAATGCACCTTATAAATTCACTGCTTCAGGTTTTGCTGATATTATTTCTAATTTAACGGCTGTTGAAGATTGGAAATTGGCTTATAAATTGATAAATGAGCCTTTCAGTGATTCAGCTGCAGCTTTATCATTAATGACTGCAAATTTGTTAATTGAGCAAGCTAATAATATTAGGCCTAGGCATCCGGAAAGCGCAGGGATAGTTGTTAAAGGTTTAATAAGTAGTGGTATGGCAATCAGTATAGCTAGAAGTAGTCGACCTGCAAGTGGTTCAGAACATAAATTTAGTCATGCTTTGGATAAAATAGCACCTAAACCTGCATTACATGGTGAACAATGTGGTGTAGGTACTATAATGATGATGTACTTACAAGGTGGGGATTGGAAAAAAGTTAAATCTGTATTAAAAGAAGTAAATGCTCCAACCACAGCAAAAGAGTTAAAAATTAAAGATGATTATATTATTAAAGCATTAACACAAGCCCATAATATTAGAAAAGGTAGATATACTATTCTGGGTGATAGAGGTTTAACTGAAGAAGCAGCTTTAAATATTGCTTTGAAAACTGGAGTAATTAAATAATAATGGAGAAATTTTATGATAACGTTGATAGGAACTAGTTTAGCTAAAAATGGATTAGTTTTCACATTTAATGGTGGTTCAACTAAATGTGAATCTTGTAGATTTAAAAGAACTTGTTTAAACCTTGAGGAAGGAAGAAAATATGTTATTACCAATGTTAAACGAGTAACTCATAAATGTCCTTTACATAAAGACGGAACAGTTCAAACTGTTGAAGTAGAACCTGCAACAATAAGAACTGTTGTAGAAACTAAAAAGGCATATAAAGGATCAACAATAATATTCAGAATTCCTGAATGTATGGGTGATTGTGAAAATTATGATATTTGTCATCCTGAAGGATTATACAATGACGACAAATGTCAAATTGAAGAAATTGGTCCAGAATTGGTTTGTAAAAATGGAAAAAATTTAACTGAAGTAATATTGAGTCATTAGGTGTAATTATGGTTGATAGTAATATTTTAAAAGAAAATGTTGGTAAAGAAGCATCCAAATTAATTAAAGATGGACAAGTTGTTGGTTTAGGTACTGGTTCTACTACTCATCATTTCATCAGATATTTGGGAGAAAGAGTAAAAAATGAAGGATTAGATATCTTAGGTATTCCAACCTCTTTCCAATCTTTAATTCTTGCAAGAGAATCTGGAATTAAAGTTACTACTTTAGATGAATATGACATTGATATTTCTGTAGATGGTGCAGATGAAGTTAGCCCTAGTTTAGATTTAATAAAAGGTGGTGGAGCAGCACATACTATTGAAAAATTAGTAGATAGTTCTGCAGATGAATTTGTAGTAATAGTTGATGATAGTAAAATGGTTGATGAATTAGGTGCATTCCCTGTTCCTATTGAAATAATTCCTGAATCATTAAGATTAGTAAAAAATGCTGTTTTAGAAATGGGTGGAGTTCCTGAATTAAGAATGGGAATTCAAAAAGATGGGCCTGTTATAACAGATAATGGAAATTTTGTTTTAGATACAAAATTTGATTCTATAGAAAATCCTTATGAATTAGAAATTGAATTAAATACAATACCAGGTGTATTGGAAAATGGAATTTTTGCTGGAATTACAGACAAAGTAATTGTTGGTAAAGAATCTGGAATAGAAGTAATTGAAAAATAATCGGTGATATTATGAAACAGTGTATGGATACAGACAATTTACATAGACGTTTAAGAAAAATAGAAGGTCAAGTTGCAGCAATTGATCGTATGATTGAAGAGGATATTCCTTGTGAAAATGTTCTAATGCAAGTAAATGCAGCTAAATCTGCATTAAATAAAGTGGGCAGCATAATTCTTGAAGGGCATATGAACCATTGCGTTAAAGATGCAATTGATAAAGGAGATAGTTCTGAAGCGATTCAAGATTTATCTAAAATTATTGATTATTACTCCAGAATTTAATTTTCAATTATTTTTTACTACTTTTAAATCTTTTTTTTATATATTTATCACTACATTTATATACTTCTGATTCCTATTATTATATACCCAAAGGGGTATAGGTATTAATATATAACAATGTTATATTTTTTACTATAATTAAATTTGTAGGTGATAAAAATGAACATGATTAAAAAAGCACAAAGTTTCATCGTAAATTTATCAGGATGTTTATTTATGTTATTGGTTATGTTTTATTTAAATTACTATGAATTCAATCCAATTTATAAACCAATTTACGATTAAATATTATTATTAAATTACTATTCACGATAATTTTAAGGGGAAAAAGAATTAATTTTATTCTTTATATAATCCTCTTAACAATTTAATTTCTTCTTTATAACCTTCAACATCATTAGGAGTTTCTAAATAAAAAGGAAGGTTTCTAAATGATTTATGGTTTATAATATTGGAAATAGCATCTAAACCTAACTCACCTAAGCCTATTTTTTCATGCCTGTCTTTATGACTATTTAATCCATATTTACTATCATTTAAATGGATTGCTTTTAATCTATCTAAACCAATTACATTGTCAAATTCATCAATAACTTGATCTAAATTATTTTTGATATCATAACCTGCATCATAAACATGGCATGTATCCAAACATACTCCTATTTTTTCATCTAGTTCAACTTTTTCAATAATCATTTCTAATTCTTCAAAAGTTCTACCAATTTCAGTACCTTTACCTGCCATTGTTTCAAGTAAGATTGTTGTTTTTTGATTTTCATCAATTAATTTATTTAAAGAACAGCTAATTAATTCAACACCTTTTTCAACACCTTGTCCCACATGACTTCCTGGATGAAAATTATATAAATTATTGGGTAGTTGTGATAACCTTTTTAAGTCATCTTCAAAAATTTCATAAGCATTGTTTCTAGTTTTTTCTGATTTTGAAGCTAAGTTAATTACATAAGGTGCATGGGCTAAAATTACATTAATATTGGAATTACTCATCAATTCTTCAAAGTTTGCAATGTCTTCAGGGTTTAATGCTTTTGCTTTTCCACCTCGAGGGCTACGTGGAAAAAATTGAAAAGTATTTGCATTTATACTGAGAGCTTCCCGACCTATGTTCTCAAAACCTTTATTTATTGATAAATGAGCGCCAATTGTAAACATTATTTATTCTCCAAAATATTTTCATTATAATAATCTATTAAAATATTAATATTATTAATTATATAATTGTATATATTATTGTTTTAGGGGAAGATTATGGAAACAAAAAAAATATTAGTTACTGGAGGATCAGGATTCATCGGTACAAATCTTGTAAATGAATTACGTAGCAGAGGACATGAAGTAATCGCAGCAGATTTATTAAATAATGATCGTGAAGATTATGTTCGTACAGATGTTCGATATTATAGACAATTAGAAAGAACTTTTGAAGAAACAGGTCCTTTTGATTATGTATATCATTTAGCAGCAGAATATGGAAGATGGAACGGAGAAGCATATTATGAAAATCTATGGCAGACTAATGTAATAGGTACAAAAAATATGCTTAGATTACAAGAAAAAAATGATTTTAGGATGATATTTTTCTCTTCTGCAGAAGTATATGGAGATTATACTGGAAAAATGTCTGAAGATGTAATGGAAAATAATCCTATAAAAGATACTTATCAAATGAATGATTATGCTATTAGTAAATGGGATGGAGAATTAATGTGTATGAATTCTGCAAAGATGTTTGGAACAGAAACAGTAAGAGTTCGTCCAGTAAACTGTTATGGTCCTGGAGAAAGATACACACCTTATAGAGGTTTTATTCCTAAATTCATCTACTTGGCATTACACAACAAACCTTATACAGTATTCAAAGGACATAAAAGAATAATTGATTATGTTGGAGATACAGCACGAACATTTGCTAATATAGTTGATAATTTCATACCTGGTGAAGCATATAATATTGGTGGAAATCAAGATTGGGAAATGGATATTAAAGATTATTCGGATTTAGTATTAGATGCAGTAGGTTGTGATGATAGTTTAGTTACTTATGAAGAAGCTGAACCTTTTACAACTAAAGTAAAAACAATTGATTTTTCAAAATCTATACGTGATTTAAAACATGATCCAAAAGTCAAACCTAAAGAAGGTATCCAAAAAACAGTAGATTGGATGAAATGGTATTATAGATTAGATTAATCCTTTTTTTCTTTTAATATTTTTTCAAGAACTATTTTTTTTATTTTTTACGTATTACAATAATTATAATAGATTTAATTAATAAAGATACTTGTATGATAAAATAATAATATTATTTTTATTATTTATTTGGAGTAGAGAATATGACTAATGTGGCTATTTTATTACCGGCATATAATGAAGAAGTAGCAATAGCTAGTATGATATTATTATCTTCTAAATATGCTAATGAAGTAATAGTAATAGATGATGGTAGTACAGATAGAACTAAAGAAGTCTCTGAATTAGCGGGTGCTACAGTTTTAAGTCATAAATTCAACAAAGGTAAAGGTGTTGCTTTAAAAACTGGCTTTGAATATGCTAAAAACTTTGATATTATAGTTACAATAGATGCTGACGGTCAACATAATCCTTCTGAAATTCCTTTATTAATTAAACCAATTGAAGATGGAGTTGCTGACTTAGTAAATGGAAGTCGTTATATAAATAATCAAGATACGTCAACGCCTACATATCGAAGGATAGGTCAAACAGTTTTAGATACTGCAACAAATGTTGCTTCAGGGGTAAAATTAACAGATTCACAAAGTGGTTTCAGAGCTTTTTCTTCAAAATGTTTCAATTGTTTTAATTTTAATCCTGAAGGTTTTGGTATAGAAAGTGATATGTTAATTGAGGCATCCAATAATAATTTAATAATCAAAGAAGTTCCAATCACAGTCCGATATGATGTAAATACAACTACTGCTAATCCAGTTATTCAAGGAGTAAGTGTTCTTTTAAGAGTTCTGGAATTAATGAGATTTAATAGACCTTTATACTTCTATGGAATAAGTGGTGCTATTATAACCTTCTTTGGTATTTTAATATATTTATCTATAAATGCAACAAGCCTTGCAGGAAATCTTTATTTAAATGCAGTTGGAATATTTGTAATCTTGATGGGAATAGTTTTAATATTATCAGGTGTCTTAACTGATTATTTAAATCGATTTAAACATTAATTTACTGTCATTAAACTACTATTAAAAAAAAATATATTATTTATAAAATAAATACTAATCTATAGTAACCTAAAAAACAATGGAGAATTTATATGAATTTTGAAGATTATAAAGGTAAAGTAATATTTATTGGTGCTGGTCCTGGTGACCCTGAATTGATTACAGTAAAAGGTGCTGAAGCAATTAAAAATTCAGATGTAATCATTTATGCTGGTTCTTTAGTTAATCCTGCCGTGTTGGATATTGCAAAAGATGATGCAGATATTTATGACAGTGCCGAAATGAATTTGGATGAAATTATTGATGTAATTAAAAAAGCACATGAAGAAAATAAGATTATTGCACGTGTTCACACTGGAGATCCTGCAATATATGGTGCTATAGCTGAACAAATTAATCAATTAAAAGAATTGGATATTGGTTATACTATAATTCCGGGAGTAAGTAGTTTATTTGGAACAGCAGCAGCTTTAGAATCACAGTTAACATTGCCTGAAGTTTCACAAACTATTATTATCACAAGACCTGAAGGTAGAACACCTAAACCATCCAAAGAAGCTTTATGCAAATTGGCAGAACATAATGCAACAATGTGTATCTTTTTAGGAATTCACATGATTGATGATGTTGTTACAGAATTATTAAAAGAATATAGGGAAGATACTCCAGTAGCAGTTGTTAAAAAAGCTACATGGCCTGATCAGGAAATTGTTCGTGGAAATTTAACTAATATTGCTCAAAAAGTACATGATGCAGGATTTACAAAAACAGCTATGATTGTTGTAGGTGATGTTTTAGATCAACAAAGTGGAGAACAATCAAAACTTTATGATCCAAAATTTGCACATATGTACAGAGATGCTGAATAAGCATCTTATACTTTTTTTTATAAAAAAAACTAAAAAAAGAACATTATATAACCCTATTTGAATTCAAGTTAATTTAGTATCCATTTTTAGAAAATAAAAAAAAGTGGATGGCACGATCTAATTCGTACCTTTATTGTAATCTATTTTTTGTTAAATTTTTAGGATAGTTGTTACTTTTCCTGCTTTATATATTCCATTTTCTCCGGATATTATTAGTAACTCATACATTCCAGGCCTTAATGTTGTAGTAAATGAGATGTCAATCTTACCATTTGTACTGTTAACACCACTTAAAACTGTTTTACCATTGATTTTAATGGCCATTTTTGTACTGGTAACAAGTAATAATCCTGTTTCATAAGTAATGGTTGCCTTGATGCTTGTTTTATTGTTATTTGTTGTTATGCTCTCAACGTTTATGTTTACTTCTTTATTCTCTAAGGTTAATGTTCCGTTTGTTTCGGTACGTTCATAGTTGTTTCCACCATATACTGCTGTTAGTGTATATGTTTTTGCAGAATATTTCGTAGTGATTATGTAGTCCAGTACTGCTTTGCCATCGATAACTTGTGCATATAGTACTTCTCCGTTTTCACCTTTTAGTGTTTTGCCGTTTAATTTGAATACTACTTTTCCACCGGTTATACTTGTACCGGTTGTATCTGTTATTTTTGCTCTTAGTGTAATTGTTTGTCCTGATTTGGCCGTAATGTCTGTTTTATCCAAGGTTATTCTTGCAATACCTTCGGTAATGTCTAAAACATCTGATGCGGTTGTTCGTGTGGATGTGTAGTTTTCGTTTCCGCCGTATACTACCTGAAGGTAGCTTGTGTCTTTGAACCATACGCTTTGTACTTTATAGGATATGGATGCCATTCCGTCATTTACCATTGCGTAGATTACATTGTTGTTTTCGTCCCTTAGTGTTATTCCGTTTACTTTGAATATTGCTTTTCCACCTGTTACAGGTGTATTATTCTCATCAATGATGTTGGCTGAGAGATTAACTATATTACCTACGCTGGACTTGATGGGGTTAATTGTAATTGTTGTTTTTAGTGGAATTTTATTTAACAGTTCATTAATTGTGTCATTTAAGTCGTTGATTTTTTTTTCTGCAACTATTAGTTGTTGTGTTAAATCATTTATAGTATCCTGTAGATTTTTGTTTTTATTGTTTAGTTTGTTGATTAGGTTATTGGCTTGTGATAACTGATTGATTAAGTTATTGATTTTGTTTTTTGATTCATACAGTTGATTAGTCAAGTTATAAATCTGGCTATTGGTTTCATTTATTTTTTCTGTTAGATTCGTTATGGTTTCTTTCAGTTCTGATATTTTCTTATCATAATCAATTTCTACTGTAAATTCAATTCTAACATCTGATGACTTATATCCATCTGTTTCATTGTAGTGAACGTTTATTGTGTAGTCTCCAGGTGTTAGAGTGTTGTCTATGAGCACGCTACTTGTGGTATTCTTGTTGATATCACCTGTTACTTTGATGCCCGAATCTTCTATTATGGAATGATTAACTGCATCGATAACTGTGATATTAATTTGCAAATTACCTTCTGTGTTGTTAAGTATGTCATAGATTATAGTGGTGTTTCTCTGTTTGATAATGTTTAATGTGAATTCAGTTGAACTAGGAATTACATAGTCACTATAGTATGTAACATTTATTGTGTATGATGAGTCTAAGTTATCGTAGATGTTTTCCAGTACTTCGGCCAATGTTGCTGTTTGAAGTGTGTATCCGTCTTTAACATTATGACATGTAAACAGTTCATCGTATTTATCAACATCTTTTACACATACGTAAATTGTTCCTGGTTCTTCAATTTCATCATTAATAAATAGCTGTACCATATTTTTTATGCCGTCATAGTAGTCATAAGACTTCTTGTCTGTTGTAATTTCTGAATCACCTGTTATTGTAAAGGTTACTGTGTTTGATTGACTGTTACAACTAGTAAAGTAAACATTGTATTTTCCTGGTTTCAGGTGTGTTAAATTGTATGCTTCATACTTTCTGATAACCTTTTCTTCACCATTAATGTTCAATGTTATATCTTCAATTCCCTCTGAAAAGTCTTCATAATCATTAGGATTACTGAGTTTTATAGTAAAGTTTAGTTCTATGTTTTCACAATATGTAAATGATTTCTTATCATCTTTAACAGATAATTTTATCTCACTAAGATTAATGTCAGTAGAATAATAATGATTAGTAGCAAAGAGTCCATTCCAAATTCCATTTAACCATATTGTTTCTTTGTTATCTGCAGTGTTTTCAATGAAATTATTATCTGTGGCATTTAAAAACCCCATAGTATTTATTGCACCACCTGTGTTTGCATGGTTTTGTGTGAAATTAGAATTAACTATATCAATATAATATTGTTCTTCTGGGTTGTGTATTGCTCCTCCATATTTTTTTGCATTGTTGTGTGTGAAGTTGGAGTTGTTTACAGTTAAATGACCATCATTGTTGTGTATTGCTCCTCCATTGGTTGCGTTGTTGTATGTGAGGTTGGAGTTGTTTATCGTTAAAGGACCATAATCATTACGTATTGCTCCCCCATATGAGGCTGTGTTGTGTGTGAGTGTGGAATTTATTATGGTTAAATTTCCCTTGTTATATATCGCACCTCCAGATCCACCAGCTTTTGCAGTATTTTTAGTAAAATTGTTATATGTTAAGTTACCTCTTGTATTTTCGGTGTTGTATAGTGCAGCACCGTAACTTGCATTATTTTTTGTGAAATTAGAAACAGACACATTATAATAAGCAACAAATGAAGTACCATTGTTGCATATTGCTCCACCATAAACTGCTTGGTTACATTCAAACAGGGAATTGTTCATTACAGTTAAAGTACCATGGTAGTTGTGTATTGCTCCTCCATTGGTTGCGTTGTTGTTTGTGTAGTTGGAGTTGCTTACAGTTAAACTACCCCAGTTGTATATTGCTCCCCCATATGAGGCTGTGTTGTGTGTGAGTATGGAGTTGCTTACAGTTAAATTACCTTCCACGTTGATTATTGCTCCCCCATATGAGGCTATGTTGTGTGTGAGTGTGGAATTTATTATGGTTAAATTTCCACTGTTGTATATTGCACCTCCAAATCCACCATTTTCTTTGGCATCTTTTATGATGATGTTTTTTAGAACTAGTGAAGAGCCACTGTTGATATAAAATACCCGTTTCTGGTTTCCATTTATTGTCTGTCCGTTTCCGTCAATGGTCAGTATCATATTAGTGCCTTCCCATCTGATTATACCATTATTTGTATATGTGTCTTCGTTTAATTTGATTGTTGTATCTCCTGATTCAGATGTTAGAGCAGTAATGTTTCCACTTAGTTCATCCCATGAGGATACTGTTATCAGATTGTCCTTTTTAATATTAGACTTAGCAATATTACTTTTTTGGATAGTTTTTGTTGTACTTTCAGCTGTCTTTACTTCCTCTATATTTTCCTGTATTATTGTATCGCTTTCTGATATTGTAGTTGTATCTTTTACTATCATTGTTGCATCATTTATGTCTGTTACGTTGTTATTTGATGCTTCAGTTGCGTATGATATTCCCATTAGTACTACAATCAGTGCTGCAAAGAGTAGTGCCTTTTTAATTTTTGTCATTTTTATCCTCTTTTTTTCCTCCCTTTAACTTTTATATTATTATATTAGAAAATGTTGAATATTTAACAGTTATTAATACTAAAACCAAAATCCCTTATTTTATCGTAACTGACTATTTTCCATATTATTAGTATCTTATCAAAATTTTATGTCATAGTATTCTGAAATTCATTTATTAAATGATTTATTATTGATTATTTCATAAAATAATGTTTTAAATATTTTTATTATCTAATGTATTATAATTGGAATAAATAGTATTCTTTTTATTGTTTCCATACCTCTTCTATAGGATTTAGTTGAACTGTATGGTTAAAATAATATTCAATCCCATTTTATAAAGTATAATTTTTTGATAGCGTTACTTTCTTATTTTATTAATTTTTTCATAAAAATAGTATTGGATTTTAAAAATACATTTGTATTTTAGTTTATATTAGTAAAAAGATTTAATGTATGCTAATATTTATATAAAATTAGTTACATGTATTATATTGTTATTAAAATGAAATATCATTTATATTTTAGTAAATAAGACTCTAATTTTGGTATGAATACAAAATAAATATTAAATCATTTTATCCAAAAAAAAGTAATACAAAATAACAAAAAAAATAATTATGTCTGACACTCAATATTTAAAAAAAGAATATTTAAAGGAGATTAATTTACTTTCTACTCAGAAATGTAAGTTTTTATACTATTTTTTACATACTAATACTCATGACAACACAAACACAAAATAATAATATAGAAACAATATATAAAAACCAACTCTTCAAAGAGTTTTGCATGATAAGAAACCTCAAAAAAAGCAGTCAAAAATCATACGCAGTAGTACTAAACAATTACACACAAATACAACAAACAAACATAGACGAACTAATCAGAGAAGCAGATGATGAAGAAGAACAGGGAATACGCATAAGCAAAAGAAAAATAAAAACAAGACTAATCAACTACAAAATGAAACTACAAGAACAAAAACTAAGCGACAGAACAATCAACGACAGAATCACAAAAATAAGAACATTCTACGCACAATTCGACATAACACCCCCAAAAATAACACGAAACAAAGTCAAAGTAATAGAAACATACCAACACATAATAAAACCTAAACAAATACGAAAAGCAGTACAAACAAGTAAAAACAATAAAACACGGGCAATAATACTCTTCATGGCAAGCAGTGGAACCGCAGCACAAGAAACAAGTAACATAACAATACAAGACTTCATAGATGCAACCAGGGAATACCATCAAGAAACCAAAATAGAACAAGTCATATATGCATTAAAACATAGAGACGATATAATACCCACATGGAACATAATCCGACAAAAAACCCAAACACCATACTTCACATTCTGCAGTCCTGAAGCAACCCAACAAATACTAACGTACCTTGCAGAAGAATTAATGAAAAGAGAATTAAAACCTGAATCCAAATTATTCAATATCTCTGCTCAATCTATTCAAACAAATTTTGAACGATTAAATGATGCATGTATGTTCGGTTGGAAAAATGATCATTGCAGATTTTTTCACAGCCACGGTTTAAGAAAAATGTTTGGATCAAGACTATTTGATGCAGGATTATCTGACTTAACTATTGATTTTCTTGAAGGACGTAGTGTTGGGGATACCAAACAAGCATATTACAAACCTAAACCTGATGAATTAAAGAAAAAGTATATGCGTGTATTGGATAAGGTTACATTTTTTAATAATGTTGAATATCATGATATAACTAGTTCTGAAAAAGAAGAATTGATAAGGTATCGTGAAAAAGAAAAAGTGATTGATGAAAAAATACACAACATGGAACAATTGCTTAATGAGTATATGAAGTTATCCTCCCCTTAATTGTAGGATGTCAGTTATGACTTCCTTTTGACTTTTTTTAGGATTATTGTTTAATGATATTCCGAATTGTTTAAGTATGTCCCAGGCTAACCTGATGTTCTGGGTTTCTTCAACTTTTTCTACTATGCTCTTAATTACATAGTCGTCTATTTCTATATTGAATGCACATTTGCATCTTTCTTTGATGATGTTAAAATATTGCTTACTAGTATATGGATTGAAATAAACTTCAAGTGGTGTGAATAAAGTACTTACCTCACTTTCAAAATGATAATTGAATTCATGACTTGTTATTATGGGGTATATTCCTATTATTACATCGTAGCTTTCATTTGCTCTAGTGAGGTTACGTATTACATTTTGGCTATGTGGACTTGCTGTATCATCATTTCCTAATAAGTAATTTGCATCATCAAGTGATACAATCAATGCTTTATGTGATTCATGTAAACTATTCATGATAGCTTCTAATAAATGATTGTTGTTACTTCCTCTTCGTGGTGCTTGTTTACCAGTTACTTTTTCATAGATTATACAGTATATACTGTATTCCGTCCTGTTTTTTCTACAGTTAATATAAACTGTTACGGCTTCTGTTAGTACTTCGTTTATTTCTTCGAATAGTTTTTGTATAGCTGTTGTTTTTCCTGTTGCATTTCCACCTATGATGACTGCGTGTATGGGTATTGTTCCTTCGAATACTGGTTGGATGTAACTTGCTATAGTTGCCATTTCATTATCACGATAGTGAAATTCTCTTGGAAGACATGAGGGGTTTAGGTATTGGCTATTTTTAAACACATTTTCTTCTTGGTTATATTGTTTAAAGTATGACATATTATATTGTTTTATTGTTGCTAGTATTTGAATAAAACTTAGTAAATCCCCCCTGAGTACTTATCAAGACCTCCTCTTCATCTTCCTTCACAGAATAAAAAATTTTTTTTTCAAAAAGCGAATGATTAAATATCAATAGAAATATAAATAAAAATAATTTCAATAAAAAAGAAGGTAAAATTATGGAAAAAGGAGTAACACTAAAAGACAATTTTTTAAGTGAAATTATATTTAGAATTGATTTTACCACTATACTAGAACTTGCTGGAACTCAGAAAGAATCAGCAAAAAAATTTAGAAACAGGATAATTGCACAATTTCCCAATTTGGAAATTTTACAACAACAAAAAGTCAATTTAAATATAAATATTAACAAGGGAACTACAGAGAATAAAATGGATTTTGGTGAATTATGTTGGGTTTTCAGGAATAATAAAGGAAACAAACAAATATCTTTAACTTCAAATAGTCTAATATTAAATTATCATAAAGGAGCATATTCTGGATTCAAAGCATTTTTAACAGAGATATTATTATTACTATCTGCTCTAAAAGAATACAACCATTTTCAAATAAATTTTTTAGGTTTACGATATATTAATGAGATAACTGATAATGAAATAAATAATAATATTGAACAGTATATTAATCCTAAGTTGTTCAATAATAAAATTATTGATGATTTAGAACGTCAAGATGAAAAATTAATACAATTATTTTCAAGATTGGACTATCAAAAAGAAGATTACTATTTAACATTACAATATGGTTTTTTTAATCCCACAATAGATTCAGGATATGAAAAACATTTTATTTTAGATTATGATTGTGTTTGTAAAAGTAAGGTATCTATTGATGAAACTTTTGATAAATTGAAAAAAATGAATAAATACATATTCAATAAATTTGAATATTCAATATCAGAAAAATTTGTGGATAAAATGGGTGAAGAATATGACACTAATGGTTGAAGAAGTTATTACTCAATATATTAAAAATAGTAATTATTTATTCGACTTAGATTCATTAAGTGAAAATTATATCAAAGATAATAAAAATTTCTTTTGGAAATATGAATCAGAAGTTCCTGAATCAAATCACTTTTCTCAAATTTATAATTATATATTAACGGATATTCTTCCAGAATATGATGAATTAATTTCTTGTGATTTATTTGATGAAGATGTTATGGGTAATCTATCTAAAGAGTATTATATACGTTTCAGTAACAATTTAAATATTGAAGAAAGGAATAAATTACATTTTGAAATATTAAAAAAAATTAATGAATATTGTAAAAAATCCAAATTTCCTTCAGCATTTAAGGAGATTACAATTATCCTAACGAGGAATAAGTAATTATGTTTAAAAATTTTGATGATTTTGAACCAAAATATTTTTTAGACTTTTCCAAAGAGTTATATGATTCTGCTCAATTATTTACTTCAAATTCGGCAGTTAATAGAGTGATATATGGTAGAATTTATTATGGAACTTTTTTATATGTTCGAGAATGGTTAAAGAAATATTGGGGGTATAATTCTACTTCTAAAGATCATACCCAAATGATAAATTTCATACGTTCAAGGGGTCCATTTGGTTTTATTCTTAATACTCAAATTGCTGATGATTTAGAATTATTAAAAAAATTAAGACATCAAGCAGATTATTTTATAACTCTTCCATGTGAAGGGTCAAAAGAATATTCAAAATGGACTTTTGAAAGTATTACTGATGCATTTAATATTGCCCAATCAATTATTGGATATGTAGATGAAATTGAAGTTTCTTGATAAGGATTAAATCCTTATTTTCCTTATTTTACATTTTCTTGTAATTACCTTTTATTGTTTTCTTCCTTCTTTTATTTTTTTTTGTTGATTTTTGTATTTTTTGTGGATTATACTTTTTCTTGACCTTACTTTTGCAATATCATATTTTGTTGACCATACTTTTACTGTATCATACTTTTTGTTGACCATACTTTTTAAAGACCGTACTTTGCTTGTTTCATACTTTACTGTTTGCATTATGCTTTATATACTATGTGTGATAAATAGTGTTATTGTACTGCTGAGTAGAAGTTGAAATAAGTGTTATATTTGAAAAGCAGTATATTTAAAAGAGTTTTTTTTGGAGGTTTGATAATAAGAATAGTGTAAAATTTGTGGTAAATAACAAATAATCCTTGATAAAAATAGTAGGTAAGATAGGTTTCCAAATCCATTTTTTTCAACACACAACACAAAAGATAAAGAAACAATATTATTACCAAATCATGATATCAAAAGGGAATTATACGAGAAGTATACCACAATTCATTTTTACACTACAATGTAATAATCCATATCACCAGGAAAATAGTAATAAGAATATTACAATTACTATTTTTGTACACAATTGTTAATAAAAATATACTTTAACAAGAGTATTGAATAATATAAAAATCATAAAAAACAAAAACGATAAACATGATAGAAAATTCAGATAATGCAGGAATAACTGCAGAAAAAGTATTTAAAAAAATAAAGACTAACAATAGTGAGCTAAACAACATACTTTCAATAAATGAGATAGAAAAATCATTTAAAAGTTTATTAATTTCATTATATATTGAAAGTCCAGAGAAGGCACAATTTAATAGTAAAGAAGTGCAAGAGATAGTGGATAAAATAAAAAACTTTGATAAAGAATATTTGGATCAAGAAGAATTATTGTTGGCAAAAATATTATGTTCTAAGATTTCTTCAAATCCGGATTATACCTCAGAAAATATTTTATTTGCATTATTGAATATCAAATTAAGTAAATTGGAGGGCAAAATAATCAAAAATAATTAGTAAACAATATCACAAACAGAGGAGACTCATAGTAATACCTAAGTCTTTAACTTTAAACATTTATGAAATCAAAATTGTTTAATTTCGTACTCAATTCTGCATTTATAATATGAATGCTACGATCTTTGGAATATTAACAATGATAGTAGTTATTGCAGCAATAACAAGTATCACTTTAACTACGGTTTCTATTTGTTTGGTAGACATTGTAGTTTCCTCCTATTGTTGTGTACATTAAGTGGCAATCAATTATTATTCAACGTGGTTCGGAGTAACCATGAAGATAATAATTTGTTGTCGTTTTCATTAATGCCGGAGAGTATAGTATATTAAAGTTTATAAGAGGTAATTACTCATCTGTCATTGAATCATGTTTGTATCCTGAATTGTTTACATATTTGTATGTTTGTTAATAAATGATTATAATAATTTAGTATTATTAGTTCGTATAAAAATAAAATAGTTTGTTAATAAATGAAAATATATATAAAATAAGTATTGGTTGGTTTAATCAGAATAGAAAAACAATAAAGGAGTAATATGATAATAATCAAATTTCCCCTTCATTTATGTTGGTTCTATTCTCCTCCGATTTTCACAAGGAAGATTAACTACCTTGAATACCAAACAAGATGAACACATGTTCATAGTAATATGTAATTTGTTCATTATATAAAAACTTTACTTTTTATCAAGTAAAATAGAAAAAAATCAAAAACAATTGAACAACGTTAAATGTCATAACACAAAAACATTTTCAAACTACATAAAACAATAAAAAGATGAAAGTCATGAATAAAGGGGTGATAATAATTGTACATTATATGCACATGAGGAAATAAAACTTAACTCTGAGAAAGAACAAAAGATAGGAATAAAATATGTGGAGGAGAAAAAAAGTAAGTAAAATTTGTTAAACCATAGTATTCCCTGAACTGTTCGTCTGTCAATTTTTGATTTATCTTAAGAAGATCAATAAGAGATAAGGTGCAATCTCCCTTAAAATGGAAATTACTGATGCGACTATAGATAAAATTGTATCTAAATCTTCTCGTGTCATATTGGAGTTTTCACCTCCTTTTATAGTAGTACAGTAATCATAGATACATTAGAAATACATGTAAGGTGAGCATGTAAATTCAAGGTATTATGTCTTTTACTGTCTAAAAAGTTGGATTTCAAATAGGGAATTACTCAGTTATAGTATAAAATTTACACTTGTTTCTCCTCCAGAATCATATGGGTTGTAATAATTAAAATAATCAGCTAAAAGTTGTATAAAAATAAGTAGTTAAATAATATTGGTGTTCTATCAGAAAATAGAACAATAAATTACATAAAAACTACCCATGGGAATTGTTCATGTAATTTTGTTCTGTTTTCGCACCTTATATGAGAAGTTAACTCCATTGACACGAGAAGTCTTTATGTTTGAGGTTTCATTTCTCATGCTACTATATTAGGTGATGATAATATATAAATTTATTCAATAAATGATAAATTAACAATTAGCTTATTTGATAAGAATACAAGTATTAAAGGTAAAGCTACTGAAGATAAATATGTTATTCAAGGAATAACTGATTTGTATGGGTTTAAAGAACAAATTCAGAACACTGTACGATTCTACAAACAGATTGAAAAATAAAGGAGTATACTATGAAAATTCAAAAAGAAACCACCGTTATATGTGGAAATAAAAAATTAAATGCTATGCGAACGAATATTCCAGCAATCTATCGAGATATAATGGATTTGAAAACTGGTGATAAATTGTTATGGACAATGGTAAATGAAAATGAGATCAGAATAATAAAACAAATACAATAAAGTTAAAAAAAATTAGAAAAAAAATGTAATGGTGATATAATATGGCATTATTTGGAAAAAGTAAAGAAGAAAAAGCACAAGAAGTAGAAATGGACATACGAACACAAAACAGTTGGTTTACTGAAGGATTACCTAAAGCTATTGTAAGAAATATTCCAAATGGAGGTAATGGTAAAACTTTTGAATATTTTAAAGCTAGAGGTTGTAATTATATTTATCCTTGTATTCAGATAAAGGATTGTGTACGTATAGTTGAAACGGATCAAACGTTTGAAATACAGACAAAAACAGAAGGGTTTAAGGTAGTACCTAAATGTCAGGTAATTGAAATACAATACTTCTGATTAAATACCAAACCTTTATATACTCTTGAGTACAATATAATATTGTGCCTACATAAGAGGCACTAATTAAGGAGTTAAAAAAAATGACTGACGAAAAAATATTTGAAACAACAACAAAAGTTTCACCTGTAGCAAAAAATAGGCCGAAGTCATTAAGAATTGCAATTCCTACAACAATTAGAGAATTGATGGATATAACTCCTCAAGATGAAATAATTTGGGAAATTTACCAAGAAAATGGAAAAAAATATGCAAAATTATATAAAAAAACAAGAAAATGATTTCGGTAAAGGTACAACCAATTCTATTACTGTTTCACTTTGGACGGTAGAACAATAATAGAATAAGTGTCGGTTAATACCTAAGTACATCAATAGTACTCATGTACTATTTTTATAATTTTTACCTTATTATATTTTATGATGTTACTTATTTGACTACAACTTGTAGTCAATTGGGATTAACCACCACACAATTTACCTTTACTCTTAATCTATTTTTTCAATAAAAGGTGAATAAAAATGAATATTGAAGAACATGTTACTTCACTATGTGAAGAACAAAACATGAAAATAAGCAAAAAAGCAAAACAAATGATTACACAACTAATCAAAGAGTATACAACTGAACTGACATTAGAAGGAAGAGAAGTACAAAGATATGCAGTACCGGGAATAGGCTTCGGTAGCAACTCACTAGAAAAAACACGACACATAGAACCATACATCCTAGATTTAGTCCTAGAAAACAACAACAAAAAAATCATCAGAAAAGTACATTCAAACTACTTTCAAGAAGAAGGTCTGATAGCATAATCTTCTCAATGAAAATTATAAAGTAACATTCAACGTTCATAAAAAGTAACTTTTTGCAGGTAACTAGTTACCATCCATAAAAGTTACCTGTAACTTCATTTGTTATTTTACGAAAGAATATCCTCATGTTGGGTATATAACAGTCAAAATAAATTCTAATAAAAACAGTCTATGATATGTAGTTGTTTTTTATAGTATAAATAGATTAGTATAATTTATGGGATTTTAAACATGGATAAAATGAAAAAAATTCATCCAACAGTTACACAATCAAGTCTAGAAATACTGAAAACGTATGGAATAAAACCTTCTGAAGCGATAGAACAATATGCATTGTTGTTGGTGACAAAAGAGCCAATAATTATTCAGAAAGAACAACTATTGAAAGACAAGAAAAATGAACTGTTAGATGAAAAGAAAAATATTGAAAAATTGGTAGAAGATGTGGATAATGAACTAATTAAAATAAATGAACTGAAAAGGAATTATACCCCTGTGCAGTCAAAACAATTTGATAATGCATTACAGACATTAACGATTCGTTTAAGAAACATACTTCAAGAAGAAGAAAATAATAAATGGGATTTGAAGAAAGTTTCATTAAACGAAGTAACTATGATTTGTAAAGAGAATAATGTGAGTGTAGAATCCGTATTAAATAGAATTCCTAGTGCATTGAAAGTATACATTGATGGTTATACTAATATGGAATCCAAATAAAGGTTACTAGTTACTTTTCAAAATTGTACTAGTTACTTTAAAAATGTTACTTTTTGTATTTATTAAAAGTAACTTTGGGTTTGATAGGATATATTTTTTCAATTTCTACTTCTCAAAATATGAAAAATATTACACTTAAAAGGAACAAAAACATAAAACAAGAAAGAGGTGTTACCCAAATGATGACACTAAAACAAAAACAACACATCATCAACAACGATGTAAAATGGGAAAAAATCAACAAAACAAACCTAACAACCCTAATAACCATAATAACAATCTTCCTCACCACAATACAACTAATGGTGATATAATGGCATACTGTGAAGAAGGTTATTCAGAAGGAATGGCAAGAGATAGAAAACAACGAAAAAAAGCAAACAGGGTACTAACACAATACTTCCAAGACCACAAAGGAAGAGCAGTAGAACAAGCATACCTATACAACCAACTTGTATCATCATACGATGAGGACAAAAACCATACCTGTCACTGGGCATTCTACGAGTGGATAGAAAAACAAGTAAAAAAAGGGAAAATAAAACGGGAACCAATAACCCGAACCAGAGTTGTAGGATACAATCTCACATACATAGGTGATAAAAAATGATTAAACAAATCAAAAAAGGAAACAAAGCAAGTTACAACGGATACCTCCTAGGTATCCAAGAATATGAGGACTATCAAAGACTCAAAAAATTAGTCCCAGAATGCATGAAACAACTACAAGAAATAAGGGAGGCACAACCATGATAGTAAACCATGGATACATAAGAGGAAAAACAAGAAAAGCAGAAACACGTGAAATAAAAACCACAATCTACAACATAATACGAAACACTGAAGCAATAGGATTAAAAACAATGGACTATGACTTATTAGTCCAGAGATGTAGTGAACACCTTGAAGAACTAAGACTAAACTATACACGTTCACAGATAGTTGAAATCCTAGAAGAAATGAAACATGATGACATATTATACACCGTAACAGCAATAAACGGAGTACGAGTGGGGTTAACAAGATGAGAATAGAAAGCGGTTTCGGAAAATTCAACGTAGGAGAAGAAGTAACAGTACAACTATTAGAAATCAAGTACACCAAGAACCATAAACCATATGCACGTGTACTGGCAGAAGGAGCAGAACAAAGCTTCAATGTCAACATTAAAGAAAGTGATGCCACACTACACAAAGGACGATACAAGATAGTTTGTACCGGTGTGAATGATGCTGGATTCTGTTATGTGGATTTCAGAAAAGTACAACATGCCTCCTGGGATAAACGCGATGAAATATTAAATGAACATAATCAACTACGTGATAGTGTAGCAGAAGAGTTAGAAAATGTTAAACCAGTAATAGTTAATGATAACATTACTGACATGGTATTCAGTATTAACTTAACAAAACATTACCTGAATAAATTGAAGTATGTTTCACCAAGTATCGAGGATCATGTAAACAGTATCCTCAGTGAATTATATGAGCATTATGGTAAACTGGTTGTGGATGAATTAGAAGGAGTTGATGAAATTGAATTATCATAATGTGCAACTGCAGCATGACCTGATTAACACGTTGGGTAATGCAATCACTCCATTACCTGAAGATGAATTAATCCACAAGGTAACTAACTGTGGATTTAAACATCAACGTATCTATGTGGATGATGAGATATTGGAAGTTTTAGAGTACCTTGTACGACTGGGTTTTGTCAAGAAAACTGGAGACAAATATGAATGGTTTGAATAAAAGGGTTTGATGAATTATGGGAATAGATCTAAAAATTGAAGAAGCAAAGAATTGTTTCAAAGAAATCCAGCAAAGTGGACGAAACAATTATCAAAAATATAACTATATGGAAGTCAAAGACATCTTCCCCATTGTCAGGGAAGTATGCAAGAAGTTTAAAATGAGGTCCAAATTTGACTGGAAACCCGAACAAAACATTATGGAATTAACATTAAAAGACTTAGAAGATGGTAGTACAGATGTATCTACCATCCCAGTTGCACCAGTAAATGTAGGTGATGCAGGAAAGTACATGCAGGATATAGGACGTTGTCAAACATATGCACAAAGATACCTGTATATCCAGGTATTTGAAATTGCCGTACCGGATGAGATTGACAACCGAAACCAACAAAAAACAAGTACTAATAATGTACCCAAAAAGTCATCACATAAATCTCCAAAGAAGAATACACAATACAGTCCAGTACAACCAGTCCAGGAACAACATGACAATGATGAAGTAACAGCAGAACGAGTAACACAAATTATTGATGATGCCTACAACTTCATAGCAGAACATACATCAGAAGGTGAACCAGTACCATTCACATGGGATAAGGCACGACGCACAATCAAACGTATGTGCAAAAATGAACAGGAATACAATGCATGCAGTCAACATGTACGATTTAAAACAGCAGACAAGGTGAACAAAACATGAGTTGCAAAAGAGTAAAAGAACGAAAAATAACAATAAATGAATTTAATGAGGAATCAGAACATCCTCATAAATTCTTTCAAATAAATTATACTCATATAAGTTTTGATGAGGAGGATGAATTACCTGATGTTCGTATGACTAAAGAATCTCAGAGAAAAGATGTAATCAGAGCTATCCTTGACAGTCCAACTACCTTTTATGCTGATTTGGTACTTTTGGAGTTGGTGGATGATGAATGAAAGATTATCTCAGAAGGAGCGTTGGGAAGAGAGAGAGTTTATTATTACAAGTGTTATTAGGATGCTTGCAATGATAGATTTCAGTAAAGAAACAGTACTGGATATGTATGATGTTAGTAAGAAGTTACGTGAAGTAGAATCAGTGGATGCTATTGTAACTGATGACACGATATTTGAATGGTTTTCTAAAGGAGTGAAATAGGAATGTTTGGAAATGTTATTAAGAGTATTGTTGATGAAATAAGGTATTTGATTATGGACTGGTATAAGTATATGGATACTACTGTACCACCATTGGTGAATAGAAAAATGTTCACACATTTGAAATATGCTAACAAGAACCGAATCAAAGATTTCAAGAAGAAATATCCTATCGTAGATGTGGGTTTGTTAGAAAAACATGCTTTGCATGAATACTTAAGAAAATCTGATGAAGAAATAATAGAAGATATGGGTTTATATTATGGAGAGTTACGCTATGAAATCGTTAAAGGAAATGGAAGAAGCAGTTGATACAATCACTGCTTATCTTTGTGTTGGTTTAATAATTATTTTAGTAATTTGTATAGTAATTGGTCTTTTAGAGTTCATTATATGGTTACTTGTAACTATTAGTATGGGAGGATAAAGATTATGAATATTCCAGTATTTGATGAAAATGATGAATTACTCTCTAATTGTCAATTCAAAGATAATCTTACTCAGGAAAATGTTCCTGATTATGTTAACTTGAATTGTAGAATAGGATTAACTAAGTATCCTGGGAGAAGGTATCCTGGATTTTATGTTTTAATGTACTATGATACACATTACCCTGATCGTAGTTATGGGGAAATTATCTCAAAAAATGAAGCATACCTGGAATGCATTAAAAGAGGGCATGAAGAAGTAATTGAAGAGTTAGGAATAATATATGAAAGGGAGCGTGAAGTAATATGATAACAAAAGACAAAGAATTATTTGAAAAATTTCAGAAATTAAACCCCGAATACCATGAAAAAATAGAATTTGATGGTTGGTCTAATCCGAAACCTACAATAATAAATCTAATAGCAATGTATGAATCTTATAAATATTTGCTCTTAGAAAAAGAGTATGAATTAGACAAAACATCATTAGAGTATGAGAATCAGTTTTTAATTCTTAAAGAACAGTATCTTAAAAAATTCAAAGCTACAGAAGCAAAAGAACATGCCCATAATGACTTAAAAGAAAGTAAGTTGCAATTATTAAGCATTGAAAAACAGATTAGTATCCTCAAAGCATGTATACATACTTGTGAATATCAGTTAAGACTGAAATTCTTACAGTACAAGGAATTAATATATAATGGAAAATAATTAGAAAACTTGGAATAAGGAATGTGTGTTAGACAAGTTTGTGTTAAAAATGGATGTTCAGACAAAGTTTCATGTGAACAAAAACAATAAAATTACGGGGATATCAAAAGATGATAAGATTATCAAAAGATTATATGTGTACCAGCCAAAGCCGTGTCAAGCTTGTGGAAAATTGTTTAATCCCATGAGTAGTGCACAGAAGTATTGTTGTGCTGATTGTAGACAGTATAGTGATCAGGAACATGGTCGTGAACGTATCCGAAGATGGCGTAAAAAATACAAGGAGGTATTATCATGGTTTACATATACCACTCTTGGTACGGGTAATCTGGGTGAACATATGCTTGATGATCCACTTGAGGAAGAGAAGAAAGTTCATAATGAAATGAAAAAATATGGGCTTTTATGAAAAGTCAAAATCGTTACATAGTATATTGAGGGACACAATATTTTTTTCCGTAATATTTTATCATCTACTACGTCCCCCCCACATAGAAATCGTAAATTGTCTTTTAATGAATATTATAAGAAACTTTTAAATCACCAAAAAAAAATATTGGTGGTGGAGAGAATGAGTACAAATCCCAAAGTTGATAATCATAAATATAAAATAATCATTTTATGTCCGAATTGTAAGACGAGACTAAAAACAAAATATGATTACAAAAAAATGGAAACAACCTGTCGTAAGTGTGGATTAGTACTCAAAGCTCCACCAGAATATGGGATAATATATCCTAATGTTATAAAAATTAAAAAAAGTATAAAAGAATAATAATATGGGAGGCACATTATATTGATGTGAGTAATATTACCTTAGAAGGTAATCCTCCCACCTAATCAGATCCGGTTAAGATTTAATTTTTTCTCCATCAAAAAAAAATAATAATATATTAACTAAAATCAACGGGAAGAGTTATATCATCCTTTTTTTAATAAGAGATGAAAATTTGTCTAGAATATTACACATAGGATTAAATGTTTTAAGCAGTACCTATTAAATAAATGGCATAGACTCCTCAAAAAATATATAGTAAAGTTGTTATCAAAAACTTGATGTTTAATATGTGACCTTTGGGAAAAATCTTTGCACCATTGGATGTGTAAAAGTAAATATACGAACAATAAAAATGATATAATATTCAATGAGAAATCCTATGGAAGAATACTAATAAAACGTTACATCTCATAAAAGGATAATATTATACTTCATATAACTTTATTTTTTTTTGTGGTGTTGAAAGGAACAAAAAATTTTAAGTTATGAAAGTGTCTTGTAAAAAAAATTATAACTATGGGGTTCAATTCCCCACAACACCAATCAATATAAACTATTTTTTTTTTTTAATGCTGTGATTATAATGACATTATCAGCAAATTGGTATAAAGATCAATTTCCAATACCTAGATTCTTATGGAGTGACTTTATTATGAATTATTATGAACATAGACTAATGGAAATAAGACAACAAATAGCTGCACTATCCATCAGGGAAGATGCAGAAGAACAAATAAACATATTAAAACTTGAAAGAGACCAAATACTAGAACAAATACAAGGGGAATAAAAATATGAAAAACATAACAAAAGACTACACAGAAGAGATGATTAAAAAAACCAAAGAATTATATCATATGTATAAAAATTACAGGGATGACACATGTGAAAACAGGTATTCTGAGGAGTATAAACATTATGATAATACCCTTACTCAATTGGAATTCATGATAGGAAAACTCACAATGGAGCTAGAACAATGATAAATGAAGACTCATTCACAACATTCCAAGAACTAATTAACAATAATAATTACACAGAAGAAACCAACCAAGATTATAATGAATTACTAGGAAATGTAACACAGATAATAGCACAACTAACACAATCAAAACAATCACAGATAAACATAGACCATATCACTCATACAATAATCATCACAGGACAAGACACCAACAACTCAATACTCACCTACAAAAACTTAAGAATACTCAAAAACTACTTGGGTGTTGAAGATCTCATAATTTACCAACCAAGCAGAGACAACCTAATAATAGACTACAATCAAAACAGACTAGAAGAGGAGGAATACTACCTATGAACGAGAAAATGCAAGAACTCATAATTAAAGAAGTAGGATTACTTGGAACAATAGCATTAATAGGAACAATACTTGTAACATGTTTATTTCCCGAAAATAATATAGCAATAACACTTCTATTCGGAGCAGTAACCAGCATCATCAGTGGACTATTAACGTTCCTAAACACCAAAAACATGACAGAAAAAGAATCAGAAATACTAGAACAAAACATACTACGTGGGGTCAGAGATGATGTGCAATGAAACTAAACATGACGAAGAAGAATACAAAGATTACCTGATAATATTATACAGATTAGACCACCTTGAAAATGCTCAAAAAGAAAATTTCAAAGAACTAATGAAAACATTACAGATAATGCAACAAGGACAAAATGAACAAAACAAAACACTCATCGAACTAACACAAAGACAACAAGTAGTTGAACAAAAAATACAATGCATTGACAGACTCAAAGAAGTAGCTACCAAACACGGAGAAGAAATAAGAACAATATCTAAAAGACTAGAAATATACAAACAAATACTCATGGCATTAGGAACAGGAGTCGGAGCAGCATTACTAATTGAGATAATAAAATTCATATAACACAACATGTTCAAAACACAATATAAACTAAACAAACAATAAACAACAATAAACAAAAAAAATAATCATTGTTCAAACAAAAAAACTAAAACCCCGTAATTTATCTGACAACAATAAACAATGTTCAAAAAAAGGGGAACAAACTATTTTTTTTAAACCCCACATACCAAGGCGGAGACTAGGTATCAAAAATGAAAGAAAATGAAAGAAAATGAAACAATAAAGGAGAGATGAGACATGTGGACAAATATGACTACCACAAACGAAAACACGAAAGAGGATATGATATACTAGAATTATATTACCACGAACTACTCGACGACCCAACAATCACCTTAGAAAAATTCAGCCAAAAAAACCAATACAGTTACAGCAAAATCACAAAACTATCCTCAAAAAACGATTGGATACCCCGAGGACAAAATTACCTAGAACACGTACGAAACAAAAGACTCAAAAAACAAGAAGGAATATTCCTAGATTTAAACTGGTCACAATTACAACTAGCAATAAAATCAACACACCTTGAAATAGATTTAATAGACGACCAGCAAGAAAGATTCAACAACAAAACACTACAAAGCAGCACCATAAGCAACACACTAAAAAAAACAGAAGAAAGTGCACAAATAACAATGAACAGATACTACACAATAACAGGACACAAAATGACACCAGACGAAGAACCAAATGATGAAGCATCAGAATACATAGAAACAATACTAAACAACGAAGAAGCACATAACAAAATCACAATGGCCAGAATGCAAGGAAGTACGGAAATACAACACCCAGCAGAAAACATAAAAGATGGTGACAAAGATTGCAAATAAATTACACAGAACTAAACAAGACAATCACGCCACTACAAGAATCAACATACGCATATGAAATACTACGAAACCCTTACATTCCAAAAGGAAGCAAGAAATATCCTAATCATAAAGTAGAACCCTACTTTGAACAAATGATGATATTACTTGATGAATGTGAACAGAAATACCCTGATTATAAATTAATATCTGGTGGAGCATTTAGTGGTAAAAGTCAGATGATAGCAATCATGGCTGCACGTTACCTCATGTACCCTAATTATAGATCAATCATACTAAGAAATACATATAAACAAGTAGTATCCTCTGGTGGAGCAGTAGATAAACTACGTAACTGGTTATTAGATAAACGACGTTTAGGTAAATATGCTTGTCGTGAAAATAAAACTGAAATGTACTTTGAAGCACCTAATGGTGCACGTATATACTATGGGTACTGTGACCGTGAAGATCAGATGGATAAGATAAGAGGAACCAGTTATCATATTATTTTCGTGGAAGAAGCAAGTGAAATACCAGGAGATATTCTTGAATTTTTACCCCGTAGTATCAGGCCATGGAATGGTTTTGATTACATTCCTGAAACATATATCCTAAACAGTAACCCAAGTTTTGGTCCCGGAGTAGACTGGCTAAGAAAAAACTTCATAGACCCGGAAAGTCCGCATAAACATTATCAGTTAAACCTTATGATGAATCCCTACGTTGACCGATTAGCATATGATAAACGACTATCTGAGATGAGTCCAGTACAACAAGCATTCATGAGATTTGGTGACTGGGACTACGTACCAAACGAAGGACTACTACTCACACGAGAACAATTAAGTAACAGCGAATGCAACATAAACACTTACAACTACAAAGACACGGTATTCAGTATAGTTGGTATAGATGTAGCTGGAGAAGGAAGAGACTATACCAGCATGACACTAGAACTACTACAAAAAGATGGAAGAGTAATACTAGACGACAACATACACGTCAACGAATCAACATTCGAAGACAACCTAATAGAATTCATACTAACATGCAAACAAAAAGTAAACCTCAACAGAATAATATTCGAAGGAGAACCAGGAAGCTACGGAAAAGACGCACTAAAACATTACAAAAGAGTGCTACGAAAAATACAAGACCAATACCCATTCACAGTAAAACTCAAACCAGTTCATAAAAACAAGTACGAAAGAGCAAGACCACTAGCATATGGAATAAGACAAGGATATGTACAAATAAGAAATAACATACCCAACAAGCACTTATTACAAAACCAATTCATGTATGTTCACCCAGACAAGAAAATCATGAAAAAACATAAAAGCCCAGACTACCTGGACAGTTGCACATTAGCATATAACGAGATAAATAAGCTATTCAGCGTAGAAGAATACTATAACAGAAACAATAAAGCCGAGGCATAAAAAATATGAAGATAGAAACAACAGAAAAAGAAGAAGGAGTAGATTACCTACCCGAAGCAACAGAATACCAACAAAGACTAGAAGAATACCTGACACTCACACAAGCACCAACCACCACGAAACACGATAAAAACAGTATATACATCCAACCAATAATACCCGTAGACATATGCAGATACGTATACCACCGATGTGATGACCTCAACGCAGTAATAGAAACATACATCAAAGACATCATACTCAACGACTTCGGACTAGAAGACAAAGAAGCAGATGAAAAAGAAATAGACAAAATCAACAGAATGTGGAACAACAATGAAAACAAAATACAACTATACTACTCATTACTAGAACATGCATATGCAGGATTCGGTTCATGTGAAATCATAGAACACAAACCCCATGATACATACGAACTACAACAAATACCAGTAACAACCATCAACGGAATACTAGTACAAAAATTCATAAGTGAAGTAACAGGAAAAGAATATGAATTCTACTTTGTAGAACACCGTGACAACAATGGCAACCAAGTACTACTAAAGATAGTGGGAAAAGACTACTCCTTACTAGAAAAATATTGTGATGATGAAATCCTTGAAGAATTAGATTATCATAATATGAACTGGTGTTTATGGTTTGGAGGTTGTCAGGAAGACATGTTTTATGACATACCTAAGTGGGAAAGTGTATCTGAGAAAATTTACACTAACATAGCAATCAAGAAAATGAATCTTGCTAAGATAAGAAGAGGAAATGTGCCTGCTGGAATATTATTATTTGAAGGACCACCACTACTACCTGATCCAGAAAACCCTGATGAAAAACGTATTGACCATTACCTTGAGGAATATATGGATCAAACAAATGGTGGAACAATGTTTGCATATCTCACCACAGATAACGATGAACGTGGAGTAACAATGCAATATCAAGCATTAACTGATAACAATTACCAGTACCTTGAAGGATTAGAAGAAGCAAATAAAAAAAGTATCTACAAAAGTTACAGGGTTCCTCCACAACGATTAATGCTCATGGAAAACAAGGAAAGTATGAACAGTAATCAGTCTGAGAAGATACTTGAAACTTATGCTACTCATGAGGTTAGACCGAATCAAATGTTCTATAAAAGTCCATTGAACTTGTTTAATAATAAGTTCTTGAAAGTAAAAAGTAACTTAACCATATCTACTCCAGAATTTGTAGATAATACTGCTACAAAATTAGATAATATTCTGAAAGGATTTAATAATGGTATTCTAACATTAGGTAATACATTAGAACTTGTTGCAGATATATATCCACAAATAGATATTCAAGAAAACATTGACCCAGATGATGAATTAATGCAAATGCGTTTCTACAATGGACATACACTAGGTGACACAAAAGAAAACATTGAACAGGAAAACAAGTATAATCAGGTTATTGATGATTTGAATGAATACCTTCGTGATGAAACAGGTATCACCATGAACCATATCACCACAGAATAAACATGGGTGGGGTGATACTGTTTGATAATATTAAAACACAAATGGAACAAAAAGAAAGTCAGAAAACTAGTAGACTACCTTTACACTGCCAAGGCGAGTCATGACCCCATGACTCATTACATGAACAAAGAATTAAGTAATGAAATGTTATACTATCTCCTCCAAAATCCTTCTCATTTTGCAAATTACTATTTTTATCAACAATTCGTAGAAATGTACTTCCCCGAATTTGCTAGCGAACATCCAACATATACCAACATGCTAATACAAATGGCAATGGTAAATGATATGAAACGACGTCAAAGAAGACATCAACGCATGTACGAAATCAACTATCAAAGATTATTAAATGACACTAGGCAAATTCGTAATGATAAAAGAATTACCCATAACATGCAATTAAACGTTGACCTAGACAGGATACTTCGTGAAACGACAATTGACTTAACAGCACAACATGAACAAACACTTGAACGAACAATAAATCAATTGAATAAAGCAATAGAAAAAGAAGGATTAATAGATATCCCTGATATCAAGAAGAACAAGAAGTTACAAGAAAAACTAGAAAAGTACCGTAAACAGATTATACGTGAAAATAAACGATTAGAAAAAAATAAGACAAATCGTGTGCTATGGCAGAAGGCACGATTACTAGATGACAAATACAAACCAACATTCAAAGTTTGGGATCAACATCCTAATCCTAAGACACGACATAATCTTACTGACGGACAAAAAGTAAAACTAGAAGAAAAGTTTATCGTAATAAATGATAAAACTGGTGATATTGATTATGTGGATTACCCTGGAGACTGGACTTGTAGTGCAAGTAACAGTGCAAACTGCCTATGCACACTAAGCTTCACCAACGACCCCAAAGGATACAAACCACATGAAAAATTAAATGAATATTATAAAAAGAAATCAGAAAAGATCAAATCACAAAATACTTTAAATAAGAAACAAAAAGAAATAAATAAGAATATTATTCAAATGATGAATAATAAAGATACTTATGAAGTTCTTGATTATTCAGTAATAGAACAAGATGAAAAAAAATTAAATAAAGAATCCAAAAAACACACCCATCAAAAATACTTTTTACCAAAAGAATTTAAAAAACATACATTTAAGTTTATAAAAGATTTTTATAATGAATACAAGGGGAAAACTGTGGAGTATGCTAAAATTTATGATTATATTTCAGGTAGGGTTTCAAAAGAAATAAAAGGTATCCCTGAACGAGGGCGTATTCTATATGGTGGGTGGATTAGTGGAACTGTTTTATCTATTCATCAACATTATAAACATACTTATGGATTATCCGCACCTAGTGGACAAGATGTTTATCACTTATTAACCAATCCTGAAGTAAATTATGTTTTAGTTTCAAATATGTATGGTGAAGTATGGTTCATGAAATCAATTAATTTATCAAAAAATGAGGCAAAAGAAATCAAAGAACATATGGATAAAATATTTAATGTTTTTAATGAAGAATATTATGATAATATAGATAGAGTTAATAAAATAATAAATGAAGAATATAAATTACTTGAAGAAGAATATAAAAAAATTAGTCCTCGACATTGGAAAATAAAATTGGATTCTGATAGAAGAAGACTTATTCAAGAATATCACAATAAATTTAGGAAAGAAAGAAATGAAAAAGTTAGCAAACAGTATATATATTATTTGAATAAAATGGGCATAGAAACAGATAGGGTTTTGTTGGAGTGATATTTAAATGACTATGATGTTGAAGTTAAGGGAATATCAAAAAAGAAAATTACAGTTTTTAGAAGATTTTCCTATTGAATGTGAATGGTTAAACGAGTTAGATGATTTTTTAGCAGAAAATCATAAGATAGAAGATCAAACTGAAAAAATTGATTCAATTAAAAAAAAGTTGTTCTGTGATTCTGATGCGGATTTAGGAAGATGGTATGTTAAAATGGGGGGGGAAAATCCATTAGATATAGATTTTTTTGAAAAAATGCATGAAGAAAAGTATTATGATCCTACAATAAAATATTTGTCTCTGATGAATAAAAGGAGGAATATTGATGATAAATCGTAATCCACGTAAGTATTTAGAAGAAGTTCCTGATGATGAAACAAGAGAAGTACCATTATGGTTACTTGAAGATATGATATATTGTTGTGTTACTGTCTCTGGTGTATATGCAACTGATCGTCCAGATTTACTTAGTGATACCGATAAAGAGATACATTGGTATGTCAATGAATCTCCCTTAAGAGAAATAATTGAAGGATATATTTAACCACCAACTATTTTTGACAATTTTTTTCTATAATCGTTACATAGTATATTGAGGATACATGAATTATATTCTCAAAATTTTGTCTTTGTTTAACCATAGTGTTCCACCATGGAACACTTCAATTCACCACCCATAATATAGTATTAACTAATTTTCACATGAAAAACTAAACTTAAACTAGTTTTAAAACAAGATATCACCCACGATTTGGAGGTGAAAACGAATTGACGATAACAATCAACAGAATAAACGAAACAATAATAGCCAAATTCGAAGGAACCAGCAAACTAAGAAGCAAATTCAACCAACGAATATACATCAACAATACACTCAACCACAGAATATACCTAAAAAAACCAGATGGTGACAACAAAAGAATAGCAGAAGCAAGCATCAAGGAAATGCACCTACGACTCAACGAAAACCAAACAAGAGTCACACACGTAACCAAAGTAATATTCAAAGATGAAGAACAAAACACCATCACAGTACCAGCAAAAAAAATCTACAAAACAGACCTGAACGGTTTACTCTATCATGATGTAGACCATTACAGAGATTATGAAGAAGGACTACAAGTCATCAACAAATACTTCAATGAATTCATGAACCAAATAATGATGAGAGTAATTGAAAAAGCCAACATGGAACTAAGAGATGAACTACAAAATCATCACAGACCACCAAAACCATACCCAAAACATAACAAGTATGACCTCAAAAAAACATCAGACAAAACAATCATAACACTACCCATTAAAACAAACTATCATAACACTCATCAAAACCACGATTACTACAATAACAAAGAAAACAACACCCTCAAGTACAGATTAAAAGATGATGAACTCATAACATTATCACACATGTCACTAGACAAAGTAATCATAAACAAAGCATATGAGGAACTAAACACTACGCAATACAGTGATGTTCTATTCCAGTTCAGTGCAGCAAATGGTAAAAAACATAACTTTGTTTTACCGGATACCGTAACTGATTCATATGATACAATTTATGGACAACTAGACCTATTCTATTTCTATCTAGATATACCTGAAGGAAAATCAGAGTACAGTAACAGCGTTTATTGTCTTGTAGATTTTCTGAACATTGTATTAGTAGAATTAATGAATAAAGTACTAGAATTTGATACTAATGAATTAAAAGTAGAAATTTCACCAATTCATGGTGAACTTGATGAAACAATAAATATTGAAGCAGAAATTATTGATCCGTACGGAGATAATCATGATGGAACAATAACATTTTACTTAGAAGATTAACAAACACAACAACAATTTAAAAAAATAATAAGGAGACGATAATATGACTAGAACCCAAATAGGAACAGCAACAGTAGAAAACGGAGTAGCAAGTACAACATATACCATACCAGGAGACACAACACCAGGAAGTCACACACTCTACGGAGTATACCAAGAAAACGATAATTACGTAAATGCAGAAGGCTACAACACACTTGAAGTAAGAATACCAACAGTAACCACAGTAAGTAATGTATTAGCATCCATAGGAGAAACTGCAACATTTTCAGCAACTGTAAAACATCACACAACAGAAAATGTAAATGAAGGTACAGTACAATTCCAACTAGGTGGAGTAAACATCGGTTCACCAGTAAACGTATCCAACGGTATTGCAACATTACAATATGAAATTCCATCAAACACCGAAGATGGTACTGAAATTACAGCAATATTTATTGAAACCTTGACATACGGTGCAAGTACAAGTGCAGCAGGAGTATTATCCATACGTGAAGGAACAAACGTTGTTGTAGAAAACTTATCTGCAAACAGAGGAACAACTGCTACAATTACAGCTACAGTTACCGATGCAGATGGTGATAATGTATCAACAGGTCAAGCACAATTATACATTGACAACACATTATCTGGAGAACCAGTAAATGTTGTAGGTGGAAGTGTATCCTTCAGTTACGAAGTAGCAAACAACGCAGTTGTTGGTGGACACGCAATCAAAGTAGCTTACTTACAAAACGATACCTACGACCCAGCAGAAGGAACAGCTACATTAACAGTAAGAACTCCTACAACCCTTACAGCAGTCAATGTATCTGGAAACAAAGGAGCAACAGTACCAGTTACTATTCGTGTAACTGACCCTAACAATAGTGCTATTATTGATGGTACAGTAAACATAACTGTAGGTGAAGGAACTCCACAAAGTGCAACTGTTGGAAATAGTGGAGAAGCAACAATCCAATACGAAATTCCAAGCAACGCATCTGGCACAATCAGTTTCACAGCAACCTATGTTGAAAACGTAAATTACCAAGGTAGCGTAATGGCAACTAATGGAGTAATTACAGTACGTAAAGGAGTAACTATTGTTGTAGATTCAGTTAAAGCTGAACTTGGAGATGAAATTACTCTCGGTGCAACCATAACTGATGAAAACTCTGCATTAGTTGATGAAGGTACAGTCAATTATGAAATAGAATAGGATTAAATCCTATTCTTAATCACTTCTAATGGAGGTGAAACCATTGGCTGGAAAACCTATCATAGCAACTGCAACATCTACAGTTTCTAATGGAAAATCAAGTACAAGTACATTGAACTATTCTCAAGGATACTCTCGTTCAAACTTAATTCCAGGAAATACATACCAAATAAACGGAGCATACCAAGAAAATAACCATTACAGTTATGCAGAAGGAATTGGTACTCTTGAAATGCTAAAATGCAATACAACAACTACGTTAAGTGGAAATTCACAAATACCAGTAGGTGAAAGTTTAACTATTACTGCAATAGTTAAGGAAAATGATGGAAATACTTCTTTGTCAAGAGGAAGTTTAAAATTGTATGATGGAAATTCATTAGTTCAAACCATACCTGTTACAAACACAACCACATCTATAAGTTATACTTCTAATGTTGCAGGAACTCATGATTTATATGTAATTTATGAAGATAGTGGAATTGAATACAACACATCAACCAGTAATCATCTAAATGTCACAGTAACCAAATTAGAAATGATTTTTGACATACAAGAAATTACAAACACAAACGATGATGTTACTAATGATGAAGGAATGATTGTAGGAAAAATAGATGAAATCATCGAAATACATGGGTATTTGACTTATGCAAATGATAACGGATTACATGGTTCTGTAGGAGCATTATCTTTTAACGTGTATGATTATAATGGAAGTTTAATTGACACTATTAGTACAAACACAAATGGTTCTTTTCTTTTTGGATATGAAATTCCTTCTGAATTGGCAAATGAACAAGTTATTACCTTAAATTATGAAGGAAATAATATTCTTGAAAGTGCTTTGCTCGAAATACCAATAATAGTGAATCCATCAATAATTCAAATAAGCGATATTGCTTATGAGATGGTAAATGGTGTAACCTATGATTCTAATAGTGAAGAAAGACCAGTTGCTCGGTGGAACGAAGAAGATGGTGACCTTTACATATATGTTACAGTATATGATGAAAATGGTGACGAAGTACAATCTGGAGAGTTAGAGTGGTATTATTCTATTCCAGAAGAAGGTTATTCCCAACAGACAGGAATTACCACTAGTTTGGGAGGTATATATTTTCCGATATATGACATTTATGAGAATTATCCAGATGTTTCAGAAATTTATATATATCCTGTATGGGTTGATGCTACTGAAGAAGGAATTTATGAAGATTCAAGAGAAAACCCAGAATCCGATTACATTAGAGTACACAGAAAGTATATTTATGACTCAACAGAACCAGAAGATTGGATAAATACAGGTTATTATGAACAACCTCAATATAATGAGTATGATACATGGAGTGTGGAATAAATGGCTTTCAACTATGATTTTAGAGAAATTCGATGGGATGGAAACAATGGATTTATATTTGTAAATCCATTCAATATACCTTTACATTCTGTATTACCACATCCTATTTCTCTTGTTGATTCTTCTGTGTCTTTTGATTTAATTATACCTTCATTTGAGGAACTCGTGTATGCGATGCCAAATTATCAAGATATTAGGACGAATGGTGCTGTAAATTTAGTCTGTTTAATTGGATTCGATACACCTATCATTGAATTAACATTTTATTATGTAAATCAAAACGATATTAGAATGAGAATAATGGTTATTGGAAACGACGGAGGTTCATATATAGATTTAAATATAGGTTATGATGAAACTCATCATTTTGAAATTATATTAAGAGATTATACAGCAGAAATAATTATGGATGATGAAACTCTTGAGTTTACAGACAATTTAGATGAACCAATATCAAGAGTGCCTGTTTCTAATGAACAACCATACGTATTTATAGGTACATGGTATTTCAGTTATTTTATGTATACTTTGAGTGGTATTCATATCGAAACTGATACAGTTTTAGCGAATTCTGAGTATGATATTAATTATTGGCTTGGTGAATTTGAAACGGCATATAGTGAGGAGTAACAAAAATGTTTGATTTTCTTATAGGATTAGGTTTTGCAGGAATATGTGCATTAATATGTTTCATATTTTTAATACCATTCATAATAACCATAATAGTAGGAACAGCATTCGCAAACCTACTTGGATTTACTGGAATAGTATGGTGGGCATTCGTAATTTTATTTTACTTAGTTATTTCTGCAATTCTTGGACACATTACGAAGTAAAAAGAGTAGTGATTGCATGGCTGGATGGATAGGACATAATATAAACATTTCAATCACCACAGACATTAAATATGCAATTATTTCCCAGAATTAGAAACAGAATTCACAACTATGCTGGATGAAAAAGGATGGGAAATGCCACAATAAAATTACACCAATGATACACAGAAAAATGTGTTGAGGAAACCTAAAAAAATAAAAATAATATGTGACCACCAAATGACAGAAGAAGACACAATATACGTAAAATGTTGTGTCCTAGCTAATTCTCTAAAAGATACAGAAGATGACCTACTACTCAGAGAGGACATCAAAAAAATATTCACAAACACAAAAAACATCAACTACGACATCGAACACGGAAACAAATACCTAGACGGTGTCAGAGAACACGAACGATACATCAATCAAAGTGATGAATACATAAACGATACATTAATACCTGCTGGTAGTTGGCTACAAGTTCTTGCCATAACCAATAAAACATTACAAGAACAACTAATTAACAATGAAATAAGCGGAGTGAGTTTAAGAACTGAACTTGGCGAAAATGTTGTGTTGTATGATACAACAAGTGGAAGAATACCTTATAATAATATCAAAAACAAGGAATCCATGCAACCAAGCAGTATCAGCTTCACGGACCACCCTGCAAACCAATTACCCATGGAAGTAATGAATTATAATGAATATACAGCTAAGACACAAACACGAAAAAATAGGAAAAATGATAACATGACAGATCAACATCAAAATAATGAATCAGAAGTAAGCTTCTGGAGAAAATTATTCACAGCAAAAAATACAGCAACAGCACCAGTACCACAAGCAAACGACATATTTGGTACTGGTGCAAATGCAGATGAATTCATGCAAAGCATGATAGAAGCAAACAAGAGCATACCAAGACAGAATGAATTGCTTGAAAAATTATTAGAATCACAAACAAAAAGCAATGAAGCAATTGCAAAATTAGGGGGGGATGTTGAAAAATTACAATTAGATATTAGTGAAATGCAAATGCAAAAACCACAAAAGAAACCAAATGGACAAGATGGAGAAGGAGATCCCGACCCAACACAAAAAGGCCAACATTTTGAACCACCTAAAGATCCACAACCTCCACAAGATCCTCAAGACCCAAAAGATCCTGAAGCCCCTCAAGACCCTGATGATCCAGAACCACCAGAAGGTAATCCACAACACACAGCAAAAACAAGCAAACCACTAAGACTAAACAACAATTATCAAGACCAATATGAAGAAGAAGCAATGAAATTCATAGCAAACAGAAGCTATGAAAACCTAATCAAAAACAGATAATAGGAGGACAAAACTAATGTCACAATATATATTACCAGACAGTGCATACATGCCAGGAGTAATTCCAACATATGATGAACTACAAAAAGAAAGACATGCAACCATCAGGTGGTTACCACAAGACAAAATGCTCAACGCAATACACACAGCTAAAGCAGAAAACAGAAAACTAGAATTCATATCCAATGTAGGAGACCCATTCTACCACACTGACAATGGAAGCATAGTAAAACCAGGAATGCTACCAGCAGTAGAAGCAACAACATTCCTAGCAGAAAGAACATACAACAGCGTATTCCACCAAAAATGTAACTACGAAAGAATAGTAGCAAAAAGAACAAAAAGAGCATACTATGATGTAGATGAAAACATGGAAAGTTTAACCAGTGTACAAAATGGTAAACAAAGAGTACGTGATGATATCACACGAGACAAACACATCCACAAAGACAAAGTACTTGTAAGTGAACCATACGTGGAAACAGCAGACTTTACGCGTGAAGACCTTAAAAACCACCTTACCGGACAAAGATTCATCCAAGAATACATTAATGCAGTCAGCCAAAAAAGAGACTGGAACATGGGAATGTTAGAACTTTATAGTATAAGAGATGAAACTGCAACAAACACAGATGGATTACACGCCAACGATGGACTTTTCAAACAATTAGATGACCAGTATGAATTCATGAAAGAAAACATTGAAGACAACAAATCATCAACATATGGCCAAGGATACTACTGTGGAATCTATGGAACAGGAACAGACAAAATTCCAATTGATTTCTCAAAAATGGATAAAGAAGAAAATGGAAACATCATCGAACAATTAATAGACATGGAAACACAATATTACACCCAACTAGGAAATACAGGACAAGAATTCCTTGTATCACCTGAAGGATATGGTCAACTAAGAAAACTTGCGGGAAGACGTGAAACTGCACGTGGAGACCAAATAATATTAGATGGAGGAGTACTCAGAGTAAACGGTACACCAATCACACCATGTATGGAATTAGCATTACCAAGAAACAATTACAAACAACATATTTTACTAGGTAATTTCAAATCTGGAGTAACCAATGGATTCCGTGAAGACTTCACCACAGAAATTAACTATGACTTTGACACATTCATGTACAAAGTATCTACCTTCGTAGAATTAGGTACCCTCCTCGAACGTGAACAGGATGTACTTGCAGCAGAAGTAATAAATCTTCCAACCATGATAGCACAACAAGATGGTGATGATTCTCCCTGATATTACCATAATCGTGGGAGGCTAGGATTATGGAACAAAAATTACTAGCTAATGCTACAGTAACCCTTGAAGGAAAAAATCATAGCATAGTAAAAGAAACCAACAGTAAAGGGGAAGTACAATTCAAAGATGTACCCCCTGATACTTACACAGTATTAGTAACAAAAGAAGGGTACCAGGAATACTTGTTACCACAACCTTTAAAGATACATAAAAATAAGAAAAACAATCACCATCACAACATAAGATTAGATCCAATAAAAAAGGATAAAATTATAGAAAAAGATACAAGAACACTAATTATCCAAACAAGGGTTTCTAATGCTGAAGTATCACTCGTATCACTTGACAGTGATGATGGTGAAACAAAGAAAACAAACAAAAAAGGGGAAATAATATTCAAAGAAGTACCTTTCGGAAACTATGAAATCATCATAACCAAAACAGGTTACCATACATTCAATAAAGACATATTAGTCAACAGTAACAACAAATTTACCCGAAAAATACGTTGCAAGCTACAACCAATCTTAGTGGAGGAATAAATATTGAATACAATCGTGGATGATGTGTTATTATATCTCCCAGAATGGACAATCAGACCTAAAAAAAATAGAAATAAAGTCAATGCATTTATGGAAGAGAACGACTTCAAAATATTCCAAGAAGAAGACAAACCTGAACAGGAATATTATGAAGATCTTAACATTCGTAAACACATAAGTAAAGATGAAATATTAAAAACATTCCACATCACTAAAATAAAAGCTGCAACATATCTCAACAGAAAACAAGTTCCAAACACTAATATTTGCTACAATGCATTGTGCATGTGGACTGCAGGAGTTCTTGAAGAAAAATACAAATTCAAAACAAGAGACTCCAAACTTATAACAGATGCACAGAAAATGATTAAACCTTACTACAATTATCAATTCCATGTATTGGGAAATCATATAAAACATTATCCAGTAGAATATGAAAATAATCTATTATTTACAATTTATAGTTTGGAGTAGAATAAGATGCCAGGCAAATATTCCCATGACATTATAGTCAAAGCAGATTTGAAAGGGTTTAAAGACTTAAAAATACCTAAAACTCCAATTTTCAAAGAATTAACCACCACAATTCGTAAACAATTCAGAGCAGGAAAAAAACAATTAAAAAACGAGTTGGAATTAATTATTCCAACACTAGCTACTTTCAGCTGGTTAAAACAAAGAGTTAAACTAGCAGAAAAAGGAAGTATCATCACAGGAACATTACATGACAGTATTAAGATAAACCGAAAATCTAAATACCGGGCAAGTATTGGAACCACTCTTTTTTATGCTCAATATGTTGAAGAAGGTAGAGGACCTGTAACACCAAAAAATAAACCTTATCTTACTTTCAAAATTCCGGGAGTGGGTTGGATACGTACAAAGTATGTAGGACCTGCCAAGCCAAGATACTATCTGAAAGAAAGTAGTGTTTTATTGGAAAATGAAATTGATGATGTAATGACTATTGTTATGGAAGCATTCAGTGAGGGATATGGATGAAAAGGAAACCTGAACTAGAAGGAGTAGAAAACTGGAGAACTGATATAGAAATCTTCAAAATGATACGGGATAAACAAAAAGAAGGTGACCCCTTATTAACTGAATTCAGATTAATTCTCGGTTTTCAAAAAGAAGATGATGAATCTGAAGAAACAAATACCATTTATGTTATAAGAGGACAAGATTCTTTATTGAAAAAAGCCCAAGAAAGTGAATGGTTCGAAACACATACTCAAGTAATCCTTCATACAAGTAACATCAGTGTATTTGATGCAATAGAAAAACTACGAAGTACATATCTACGCATCAAGAATTATATGAAAAAAGAACCTTTTTGGGCATATACAAAAACCAGTCAAAGAACTCCCCTCTTTGATGAAGAAGGAAGAATCTTTGAACTGGCCATTGACTTTACAAGTATAGAATTTGAAGAATCATTACTTGATTATGGATATGATGATTATGAAGTATTTTTCGAAGTTGAAAGTAGTGTAGAAAGAACACATGAATTGGATAAACATTATCCTCCAATAAAATTTGAAATAAACAAAAAACAAACTAAAAAAAGGAGCCGTTTCGTATAAATGACAATTAATAGTGATATAAATACAAGAATAGAAATTACAAACGAAACAGTAAAAGATATTGCAACACCAGGTCAAGCAGGAAAAATGGGACTTATCGGTGCATTTCCAAGTATCAATCAAGATGTTTACTGTTTCGGTAGTATAGAAGAAGTATATGATAAATATGGTGTTGTACTTAAAAGTAATAGTTGGTACAATTTTGATGGACCACGTGCAGCACATTATCTCTTCCATGAAGACACAGAAGAATGTGATGGAGTCACAAATCTTACATGTGTAAATATTACTGACAGCTCAATAGCATCTTCAGAACTAAGTACAACTGTTGTAAATAGTGGTAGTTACAGTACTGCTATTAAAGAAATAGCTGCTACGAAATTAAGTTATACTAGTTTAAAAGAAGCATTAATAAAATTAAGTGATGAAGATATTGATGCTTTTATGATAAGTAGTGATATAAGAAATGCAATTCCAAAGAAAGATGAAGTAAGTTTCAAAGGGGAAACATTTAGTAAAGCAGGAACAATCAATGATGTATATGAATTAATAGCATATTATCAAAATAACGTATTCAGTATTCAAAAACCAGTATACTGGATTAACTGGTTAAATGATTTACCAGGAACTAATGGAAACAGCACAGTTACAGGAATTAACACATCAATTGTCAACGTTCCACACGCAAAAGAAGAAACTGAATACTATGACAGTATAGATAAAACAAGTATTGGAACAGCAGGATGGTATTGCCAACCACTTGAAATACATGGAGCAAATGTAACAAGAATGGAAGCAGCAGCACATATAGCCGGATTTATGGCAACATTACCCATAGGGACTAGTTTAACCAATAAAGTTATTCCTGGAATAACAGGTATCCCTTCCGGTGAGGAAATGTTCTTTGGTAAAGGGGATGCTGGTGAAATATTAATGAATAGTGGGGTACAAGTAATAAAACCATACAATCGTAAAGATAAAACATATTGTATCAAGAATAGTATACAACCAAGTGGGTATGATGTAGCTCATGTAAGAACAATAGCTTACCTCCTACGACAATATGATCTTATTAGCACTATCGGAGAAACAAATGATAACGTACCTATTGAAGCTCTTAAAGCACAAATAAAAGCAAAAAGTGAAGAAGTACGAAAACTCAGTAACAGATTAATTATCGAAGTAACAATAGGTAAAGAAAAAATACTTTCACCATGGAAAATTTACATCCCAATCAGAGTACGTTTGAGAGGAATCATCAACGTTATAAAACTGGGTGTGAGCATGGAAATTATTGATGAAAGTAATGCAGTAGAAGTTTCAGCACAAATAGAACAATAAGAGATGGTATTATGGTACAAAATAGTAAAACATTATATGATGCAGTATTTCTAATAGATGGTGTAACAATTGACTGGAATACTGAAGTAGAAATAACAATAAGTCATGATGCGGATACAGTTCAAACAGACAGTGGAAACATCACAACAAACAACAGAAATCCAGGTGCACAATTCAGTATTACAAGACATACCCGTTTTGAATCAGAAAAAGAAAATCAAATCATAGAAACAATTAAGCAACTCTCATATAAAAACGGAGGAGTAGTTACTTTCATGGTAAATGAACCAAACGGTACTTTTGTTGTGAATGGTTATGGTACTATTCCTGATGAAAGAAGTTGGAGCCATAGTACTGGAGAATTAATGGAAAACAGTATTGATCTTGTTAGTGAATCCTATGAAGAATACTTCTTATAAAAATTATCCAAGAACAATAGAAATAATTTCACCACCCCTATATAATAAAAACATGTTAAAATAAATAAATTATTTTTTTCACCCTATTAACTTTTTTTTGAAAAAAATAACTAATACACACCAAAAACAATTATGGAGATATAATATATGAATCAAAAAGAATACCAAGAAGAAGTAAATAAAATCAAAACAGAAAACAAACCAACGTTCATACAATCACAAACAAACAACAAACAAAACAATGAATACCTCCCTAAACAGGGAAACATAGAAGAAAACAGAGAAAAACACAAAAAATACCTAGAAGACCACAAAGAAGAAATTCAACAACAAAAAATAAAACAACAAGAAACAGAATATAATGAACGAATAAAAACAACGACAGAACTACTCCAAGGAGAAGACAACCCCGAACAATTACCCGACATAACAGAATTTCTAAAAACAGAAGAATATATCCGGATGGGTACAGACTACAGAATTCCAATACCAATAACCATGCCTAACGGACAACAATACAAAATATACATAAGAAGCATAAACAGTAATGAATATTATCAATACCAGTTAAAACAAGTAAGAGAAAAGAAAAGCATGAATTATCTTGTAGCAGTAGATATTTGTGAAGATAGCAAAGGGAATAAACTACCAAAAGAATTCTTTGAAAAAATAGGATTTGACTATGTAGAACAAATAGGTGAAGCCATAAGCCTTGCAAGTGGAACAACTGGTGAAGACCCAAGAATACAACAAGTAGTTGAAAATTTTCTAAAAAATTAGACATAAACCATAAAGGAAACATGTCTCACATCACATTCTTATTCTGGTACTCAAATTATGATTTAAAACTAATTTTCTTCAATTATCCTAATTTAACATTGTATCAAGAAGCAATTATACCAATATTACATCAGAAAATACTTGAACATAAAAACAAAATAACTAAAGGAAACCTGTTTGTAATAGAACAATAAAAAAAACCCTGTGGGGGAAAAATATCATGGTCGACGAAAATATAAATCAACTCATTAACAGTGCAACTCAATTCACAAGAGCAATACAAACAACAAATCCTCCACCAATTATGGGGTACATTATAAACACAACAGGGCATCATCGATACGCAGACATACAACTAGTTACATCAAATAATGGAATCATGGATGGAGTAATATGCATGGGAATACCCGTTATCGGAGATAGTGTACTAATAGTATTCCCTGAAGGCAATTATGAACAAGCACTAGCAATATGTCCAAGAGGATTACCAGTACCAGAAGATGTATTGAATGATTATTATACTAAAGATTGTCATAATTACCTTGACAATGGAGATTTTCATAACCAAAAAGAAGGATTCACTGGTGAATTTACCATAATAACCGATGAATCATTTACAACAACCAGTCAATACTGTTGTCAATTAGAAACCGGACAAACAATCACAAAAACAGTAGACATAAGCGAATGTAATAGTCAATACTTTAAATTCCAATGTTACTACAGGGGACAAGGCCAATTAGACATAACCTGCAAAGATGCAGACACAGGAAAAATTATCCAAACATTACCATACAGTATGAGATACAATAAGAAAACATGGCTAACACAAGGAAGCAGATGGACATATGTCTACAACAGAGAAACTTACCCTAGAATAGAAGAGGGAACCACACATAAAAAGATTATAATAGAAATAACCAACACCACACCAGAAACTCAAATGTTCACAACAATGCTCATAGATGGGCTAGTAGTATTTGATGAAAACACGGATCAAACGTATTATCCAAGTATTAATGACCAAATGGAGAAATAAAAGATGGCAGGACAATCATATTCTTACACATTAAATGTACAAGCTGAAGCAGATACGAAAGCATTAGATAATGTAGTAAAACAATTGATTACAGTAGCCCAACTAGAAAAAACAATAGGCAACCGTAAAATAGACCTAGATACACGACAAGCAGATGGTAACCTAAAATCTTTAGATTCTCAAATAGGAAATACTACAAAGGGTATTAAAGGATTAGATGGTCAAGATGTTAATGTCAACACTAAAAATGGAGTTGCAGGTCTTCAAAAAATGGAAGATGAAGCTGGAAATGCAAAACAAGTTATAGACAGTATGGATTCCAACAGTATAGATAATATTGGAAGAAGTGCGGATCAAACTGCTAACAAACTCAATAAAATGGCACGTTCTGCAAAAAGTGCAGGAAGTAGTGGGAATAATCTGTCAAGTAATTTCCAAAACATGAGCAGTGGACTATCAGGTAATGGGATGATGTCATACTTAGGATTGGGTAGTTCCTATGAAAACACCATAGGAAACGCAATGACCAAAGAAATAAATGCAATCACGTCTAAAAATCTGAATTTAGATACTGATTATATTGATAAGTTAACCAGTAAGTCTATGACTAGAATGAATAATCTTATTCCTGCGTTGAATGCTGGACATTCAAGTACGGGGAAAGATATGCAAAAATATGTTGATACATATGTACAAGTTAGTGATGCAGTAATGGCTCTTGGTTATAGTGAAGCCGAAGCAACGAGTGCAATGTATGATCTGACAAAAGGTTTAAATGGTGCTTTTGCTAGTTTGGATCAGTATGGTATTAGTGAAGCTTCTTTGATGGCCACTGGACTATGGACAGGTAAGGAAGATGATGTTGAAGGATACTTCAAAGCAGTAAGTAAAGTTCTTCCAGAGACAAGTAAATATATGGACTCATTCCAAGGGGATATTATAGGTCTTAAAAAGACTATGAGTAGTGCAGGGGGCCAATTAGGAAAAGAAATATTACCTCAATTACGCCCAATTATCCAAACTGTCACAGATTTTTTAACTGATGTTGATGAACAAGGAAATAAAATACCTAACACTTGGGCAAAAGGTTTGATGGGGGCATTTATGGCTTTTAGTGCTGTTCAACCTGCAGCTGATGCACTTGGTACAGTGGCCGATACTTTTCGTACTATTAAAGGTGCAGGTACTGGAGCTTTTAGTGCTATCAAAAGTGTTATTGCGGGGGCTAAAGGTTTACGTGACAGTATTTCTTCCAAAGGTTTGAAAGGTACTATTATGGATAAAATTCGTGGTAAAGGGTTGGATAGTGGTTGTGAAGATGTTGAATGTTGTGATGATGTTTGTGTTGATAGTGCTAAGGAACTGGGTAAACAGAAAAAGAAGAATGGTAAAACTACTCAGAAAAATCAGAAACAACAGAAAAAAGGAGCACTAGAACGTGTCAAGGGAAAACTTGGCTTTCATAATGATACACCTGAACAGAAAACAACACGGAAAGCTTCAAAGAAAGGTTTTGCAAGTGATATTAAAATTCCCAAACAACAAAAAAGCCATTTAGGAACAGAATTAGGTAATAGTAAATCATTCTCAAAAGGTGGTAAAACTGCGGGTAAAGGATTCTTATCGGGAATGGGAAAATCCTTTAAAAGTGGTGGAAGTAAATTAACCAAGGGGTTAGGTGGAACACTTGGAAAAATAAGTGGTGCTGTTGGAGGTATAGGCAGTTCATTCATGGGATTACTTGGACCGATTGGAGCAGTTATAATGATTGTAACTACATTAATTGGAATTCTTGACATGTTAGGCATTGATTGGTTAACACCATTACAGGAGGCTTTTGGTGGCCTAAGTAATACTATCATGACTGAATTAGGCAATATAGGTTCACAATTAATGAGTACCCTGGGACCTGCATTTAATGATTTAAAGAACGCATTCACAGACATATGGAATGGTTTACAACCTGCTATAAATGCTATTGGGGAAGCTTTTAATGCTCTTAAACCTGTTCTTGGTATGATTGGTAATGCTATAATTAATGATGTTATCACCAGATTCCAAATGTTATACACTGTGGGTAAAGCTATTTGGACTGCTATTGGTCCAGTTCTTACGGCTATTGGTCAAGCATTATATAAAGTGGGGCATATTATTTATGATGTTCTTAGTAAATTGAATTTTGGTCCTGCTGGTGATAGTGCTTCTGATTTTGCTAGTACTATTAGTAGTCTTGCAGAGAATGTTGAATCATTCCTTCAACCAGTAGTGGATTTCATTGATAATCTTGATTTTAGTGGTGTGGCCAGTACTATTCAAGGTATTGCAGGTTCTTTAAGTGGTTTGTTTAGTGGAACTGGCGAAGGATTAGATTTTAGTGGACTTGGTCAGGGTTTAAGTGGTATATCTGAAGTTGTTGGATCAATTATTAGTACAGTTATTAGTACTATGACTAGTGGAATTCTTACTCTTGCTAGTGGTATGTTTGATATTATTACACAGGGTATTACTGGAATTATTAATTCTATTGGTGCTAATATTATGGGTATTATAAATACTGTTGTAATGGGTATTACAAGTATTATCACTACTATTGGTGGTAATATCATGGGTATATTTAGTACGGTATATGCTGGTATTATGGGTATTATCACTTCTCTTGCAACAGGTATTGCAACTGTAATAGGTAGTATTGGTGGAGCCATCAGTGGAATTGTTGGTAGTATTGGTGGTGCTATTAGTGGTGTTATTGCCACAGTTGCCGGAGCTATTACTAGTGTTATAGGAGCATTGTCTAGTGGAGTAGTTAGTGTTGTGAACGCAATAGTTGCAGGTTTCACACAGGTAGCCGGTGTTATTAATGGTCAACTTGTTGCTGGTGTAGCTGCACTTGCTGCAGGTTTTGTTACATTGACTGCCAGTGTCACTGCTTTTATTGCCGTGGGTACTCCAGGTTTTGTTGCTATGGCTGCTAGTATTGTGCCTCTGGGAGCTGCCTTGATGGGTGTTTGTGCTCAATTAGTTGCGGCTGCTACTAGTGTAACCTTGATGAGTGCTGGTTTTATAACTATAGTTGCAAGTGTTAACATGATTAGTGCTAGTTTAGTTAGTGCTATTGCTATGATGACTATGATGGGTTCTGCCATTGCTACTTTACAACCTGTTATGAGTAGTGTCTTTGGTTCTTTCCCCGGAATAGTAAGTAGTAGTGTCTCTGCTTGTATTAACCTTATTAATGGTTTTGCAAAGAAAGCCGTTACTATAATTGGTAACATGGGTAAACAAATGGTATCTGCTTATAGAGCTAATTTTAAAGGTATTGCTGCAGTAACTGATGCAGAAATGAGGGGGGCATACCAAAGTCTTAGTAGTTGGGGTGACAAAATGGTTGCAAAGATGAAACAGATAGCAGCTGATATGGCAGCAGCGTACCCTGATAATATTGATGTTGGTAGTCCTGGTATTATTTGGAGAACAACTGAGGCTGAGATGAAAGGTGCTTTTAAAAGTTTAGCTTCATATGAAGACCCGATGGTGGGTACTGTTAGTAAAATTGCTCAAGGAATGGTATCCCCATTTAAGGGCAATGTTGCTTCAAATATGTTCCCAGCAGTAAGTAATGTTGGGAATAACCATAGTGGAACTTCATCTAGCCAATCTAATGTTACTGTGAATAATAATGTTAATATAGAGTCTGTTACAATAGCTAATGGCGATGATGAGAATGCATTTATTAAGAAGGTAATCCGAGCAATGAATTTTGAAACAACACGTGCTGGAAGAACAGTTGGTACAACAATGTACCATTCCTAATCCTCCTTAGGTGATAACATATGAGTACTGAATTAAAACCTTATTTTTATATTAACGGTCATGATTTTCCAATAGAATATGAAGCAGAAAGTGAAAGTAAACTAGGCATAGTTGAAAATGAAATGTTTGTATCAGCAGATAGTTATGGGTATACTGACATACAATGGACAAATTTCACTGGAGAAGAATTACCTATTGATGTTTACACAAGAATTACTGACACATACTTAGGATTACCTGTTCAACCTAATGATCATTCAGGTGATGAAACATTTTACAATACTCCCAAAACACCACATGCCGTACTAAAGTATTGGTCTCAACGAGGAGTACCATGTAATGTAAAAACTAACTTGGAAGCATATGAAAGTGGAACATATATTATTAAAGCAATTAATCAATCAAACATATCGTTTAGTTTAATAAAAACACATCTTGAACTAACACAATATGAAAAACCAGATGAAATCGAACAAACATACTGGTCTCCTACAGATGAAATAAAAATATTAGCAAAAAATAATAAAAACATCAGTGCAACAGCACAGGAAATACAGGAATTACCAGATATGCAACAATCTTGTAACTGTGTAGAAGACAGTCCTCCAGAACTATGCATAGCACCATCATTACCTGAAGTAGAAACATTACAAAAATATTTAAGACGATACGGCTATTTACCAATATTTTCCCGTCAGTATGGTCGTATAAACATCACAGGTAAGTATTGTTATAACACAACACAAGCACTTAAACAATTACAACAAGACTTTGGATTAACTATCAATGGAGATTGTAATGAAGAAGTAAGAAGAGCATTACTTAAATTATCGCAAAGTGAAGGTGAATAATATGACTGATGTAACTACTAAAGATAAAACAAAAAACAAAGTAAAAAATTATGCAAATGATTACAAACCATACTGGGAAAAAGCGATAGTAGAAACAGAAAAACAAAGAGCCCCTGACAGACCGGAATTCCGTATATTCATAAGTCACCAAAAAATGGGCACAGAAACAAGTGCCGTTCCATACAGTACACAAGGTAATACACAATCTGAAGACAAAGAAAAAACGACGGAGAAATAAAACATGGCTAACCGTAAAGGAGATAACGGAACAGGTAGTGGAGGCTCATGGAAAATAAACAACAACATAATAGTATGTAGTGACAGTAATACGGGAGCTGCTCAACTAGCAAAAGATGTAGTAAGCCATATTAATAGTGCAGGAAAAACAGCAACATATGGTGGTGTAGGTCCCAGCAGTGAATACAATGCAATTAGTGGAAAAACTAATACTACCATGTTTTGGATAGTAAACGGAGTAGACCACGCAATGTGTTACTACTTCTATACAGAGGTAAAAGATTCTGGTTGGAAAGGTAGTGGAAATAATATAGTTGTAGGATTTCACACAGGACATCCAGGAGTTTGTACACTTGCAAATATAAATAAACAAGATTTGAGAAATGCTCACGATGCAGGTTATGCTAAATCTGATGCACGAAGTGCAATGATGGCTAAAAGTAGTGGAGACTGGATGGCCAGTGCCAAAAATTGTGGGTGGGTAGCAGGACCAGACGCAAAAAGTCTTGCTCAAGCATTCCTCACAGGACAAGGTGCTGGTGGAAGTAGCGTAACTGTTGTTGAAGGATTTATAGAAAGTGGGAGAGGAGGATCTAAGGGAAGTAGTCCACAATTTTGGAATAATACAAATTATGAACCTTATTATGAGGTTCCTTTCACTGATTTTGAAGTCACAGAAGAATTTCCTCGAACCCAAACCATGGAATTTGAAACAACAAAAAACATAGACTTGACTAGTGGTAGAGTTGCAGTACTACTTAAAGGTGATTGTAACACCTTTGGAGGCATATTAATAGATAAACAATATGATAGTAAAACTCATTTATACTCTTATCAATGTCAGGGATTCATGGAACGTATAATGGCAAATGGAATATATGCAGTATATAATGGAAGTAAAACAGTTTATGAAATTATAACAGAAGTACTGGCAGACTTGGGAGTCCCAAGTACAGGTCTTAGACCTCTTGAAGATTATAATACAGCAATCACTAAAGAAAATCAAGAATTATTAAAAGCAGATGAAGATCTGGTAGAAAATTCAGGTGATTATGACCCTGAAAATAAGAGAACGTGGAAATCAACTATTAAAGATGATAAATTAAATCCTCTAAAAAGAAAACCTAAAGGAATCTATGATTGTGATACAATATATGAATTCTTCTGTGAATTACTATATGATTATGGAGTAAACATAGATTTTTATGGAGATCCCAACGGAATTCCCATATTTGAAATTGTTGATCTTGAAACCTGGAAAAAAGATGTGTATATTTTCAGTCCAAGGAGAGGATTTGAAAATGACTATGAATATGGCTATGATATTACAAACAGTGTATCTCAAGTAGTAGTAAAAAATATAAGTGCAACAGACAGTACAGGAGAAATATACACAGCAGAACAATTACTAGGTGTTCCAATACAGGATTATGAAGGAAGAATGGGAGTAATAGTAGATAATCCTGCGAATAATAGCTCATCTAATAATAGTAATGGAACATACCAAGATAGTAGTGGTAATAAATATACTTCAAATCAAGTTTTAACAACAAATGGGCAGCCTTCATGTAATCATTGTCTTAAAGATAAACCAGCAATTCAACAATACACTAAATACTGGTTTAATGAATGTCCTAAATGTGATGTGGAGGGAACACTTGAAAATGATACAAGTGGGGATGGAACAACAAAATGTACAGAATGTGAAACGGAATACTGCCAATACTGTGGTTATGACCGTAAAGGACAGAAATATCACCTCACAGAATTATTCACAACAAATAATACTACTAACATTGTAACAACGGATAGTGATGCCTCATGACGGATGAAACTAGTGTAGGAACAGAGATAACAACTGCAGATACAACAACCAGTACAGATATGGTTGCAGAAAATAATGTAACTAATAATCCTGAAAATAATAAAAAACTAGCAGAAATAGTGATGATGGAATCAATACGTGATAAATATAAGTTAACATTTAATATGCCTGATGTATTCAAAGGTTTACATACAAACAAATTCTTGTATATGGAATTATCAGACCAGTTCTATGAAAAACATTATGAAGATATTATCAAAGCCATCAAAGATACTAAATTCACTCGTTATGCTGGTTTTGAGAAAGGACGGTTTTTTGTTGAAAAATATGTATGGGGTGGTGGAAAAAAAGGTAAACACTCAAAGATAACTGTAAACCCATTAGCAAATAATTATAGTAGTTACATGAAAGCACAGCAAGAAGCTGAAAAATCATTAATACAAGCTTTAAGTAATGGTTCTAGTACAGGGGGTACAGGTAATGCAAATGTTCATGGTGAGGATTGTGGTGCAGATATAAGTACATGGGCTACTCACTCATGGGGTGCAGAAAGTTTTGAGAAAAACAGCCAAAAAATCATTGGAAATAGTTCACGTAATTATGCACAAAAAGTAGCAAACCTCACATGTGAACAAGCAATAAAAAGTATAGTATACAGTTACCATAAGCATCTGAATAATTGGGTATGTCCTGAGAAGTTAGCTGAAAATTGGCCTAATATTTATGCTAACTGTGCGGATCATGCAAGATTGGTGAAATGTATTTGTGATGTAAAAAACGTACCCTGTGCGATTTTCCATGGTACATGCCACTATTGGAATTATGTGAAAATAAATGGTAAATGGGAAAGTATTGATCTTTGCACTAATGGTAATGGACTGTGGGATGGCCATCGAAGGAACACAGCAGGATGGAATACCTGTGGAAAATTATAATAAAAAAATAACATAGGAGTTAATTATATGATAAATGAAGAATTAAAAAAACTAATCATGCCCCAACTAAAATTACACCTTGCAGAAGAACATTGGAATGAAATAGAAGTAATGTTTGAAGAAGTATATGTAATACATGAAAATGGACAGAACATAATTTGTTTAAATCCTGGAAGTACTCAAGGAGACGGATATGGTGAAATATCATTAATGTTCACAGAATTAACGGGAGCATATTACGATATGGGCCAATGGGAGTATATCAAAAAGGTGGGACGTAAACTATGACTGAAACTAACTATGATGATTATTCAGAGTTTAAAGAAAATGTACAAAAATCTCATGCTACGTATCAAATAAAAGATATTGTACCAGGGTATTACTCTGCTAAAGCAAACTTTGATGGAAGTGTTATCTTTGCACCAGCTATTTGGCCACCCGAGACTCCTCAAGATTATCAAGAAGGGGGGCGTGGTGAAAAATTTTATGGATTATTTGATTTAAGGTATTATGCTGAATGGAATGTAAATGATGTGTCACTTGTGGCATTTACAAGTACTAATATCACAGCTATTCTTCAAGATGTTGATGGAAATCCTATTGCTAATCAAAATATTAAATATAAATTCAGTCAACAAAAAGAAGTAGAAGCAATAACAGATCATCAAGGTAAAATCACTGTTCCATATGTTGCTAAAGGTGGAGGAACCATTCAACTACAATTCACTTATGAAGGAACTAAAAAATACGCCCCATGTGAAAAAACAATCAATATCACCATAAACAAGGTTACACCTACAATTACAGTTAATAATCTATCTGTGTATATAGGTAATACATGTACCATTACAGCCACTCTTTCTCAAGATGGAATACCTATTCCAAATAAAACCCTCATTATAAATGTACAAGGGAATAGTTACACACTTAAAACCAATAGTTTAGGACAAGTAACAACACCTAGTTTTAATAATCCTAATGTGGGAACATTCACAATTAATGCCTCATATACTCCAAATAATACAACAGTAGGCGGAGTTAAAGATAGTGATAATTATAACAGTACAACTAAAACAGGAACACTCACAGTACTCCCAAAAGAAGCATGCAGTATAACTATTACAAAAATAGATAGAGCAACCTATGGAACAAGTATAAATATTGAAATCACACTTAAAGATAAGTCTGGTGCTGCAATCAGTAATGTTAAACCAACTCTTAAAGTCAATAATAAAACAATAACGGTTCCAAACAATACTGATACAAATGGAAAAACAATAATACCGTATACAGTAAATACTACTGGGACATTAGATATCTACTCTAGTTTTTCATCACAGAAATATTCCCTAGTTAGTACATCAATACAAGTAGCAATCGGAGGGATACCAACTACTCTCTCTGAATATACTAATAGAAAAGAAAGTGATGGGAATGATTTATTAGTAAAACTTATTGACACAAATTCAGGACAAGAATTATCCAATATGACCATCAAATTCTTTGAAGGAACAACATTATTAGATACGGTAAAAACTAATGGAAATGGAATTGCAAGATGTAATGGTGCATTCCTTTCAATTGGTAACCATAATATTAAAGCGCAATTTGAAGGAACAACTGTTTATGGTGCTAGTGAAACATCATTCACTTTCACAGCAGAATTCCTTATAGATACATGTAATGATTTACGTTCATGGAGTACCATACTAGAAAATTGGTATGCTAGTGATGGCACATCAACATTCGGATTAGATGTAAATAATATCAACAAAGGTGAAACTCAAAAAGAACGTTGCAGAAAATATGAAGGATTAACCACACCAAGTACATACAAAAGAAATTGTAGTCGAGTAAATGACATACCAAAATCTAGTGGGGGTTATCAACATCTTTTCTTAAGAAATTATTGTAATGATTTGAAAAACCAAGCAACACAGGATAATAATGGATTACATGCACCAACTGGAGTAATATTACGTAGTAAATATCTTAAAACAACAGAAAATTGCACAATACAGTTCAAATTGAAATTTGCATATAATGGAATAAATGAAAAAACAACTGGAAAAGCAGCAGTACCTCGAGAATTTGGAGGACATTTTGGATTAATGCGTGAAGATGCAACAACTGCTGAATTTGCACCAGTACGATTAGAAGTATATAGAAGAAACTCATATTGTATCGTAGATGGTGGAAATTTAACAAGTAACCGATATGCATATAATTTCATGGAAAATGTAGAATATACAGTACAAATTCATGTTACAAGTACTAAAACAGAAATAAACGTATTAGAACTTAATGGTACAACCTCATTCACCAATTCAAGCAGTAATTTCGTAGGATTATATCCGTATATATTTGCATTTACTAATGGAACTGAACTTATTATACGAGAAATGAAAATAATTCCAAGATAATGGATGGAGATTTATGACAATAGATTGTAACAAAGTAAATATAAAAAAGAATAGCACAGGAACAAAAGTTAAAGAATTACAGAAATATTTAACATATTGTAAGTTTTATGATGGAAAAATTGATGGAAAATGTGGGGATTACACAGTAAATGCTATAAAAAAACTACAAAAAGAATTAAAAGTAAAAATCGATGGTAATTTTGGACCAATAACATGCAAAGCATCCAGTATCAATGGAAAAGATGTAAGTAAAACAAACATGGAAATTCCTTTAAAAATTTGGAAAGATATGATGTCAAGATTTGAAAAGTATGTGAAAGAAAATAAAACAGAACCTAAAATAATATACATCGATAAAGAAAATCCATATGAACATGTTACACTTGAAAAATACAAAGACCTAAAAACAAGATATGACACATGGATAAAAAATAATGGAAAAGAACCTAACATATTATACATGAACAAAACAGAAAATACAAAAATTAACACAACACAACCTAACAATACAAACACAACAACATTCACAGTATCCCACTTATGCGAAAAACAAGGAGGAAACTGCCTTGGACAAATCACAGGATATCATTGCGGACCACACAGCATCAAACAAGCATTACGAAAATTTGGGATAACAAAATATACTGAAGCTACAATAGCAGGATATGCAGGAACAACCACCGCAGGTACAGGGCATGGAGGACTCGAAACCGCAATTGCAACGATAGCAAAAAAAGAAGGAATTAATCTCAAAGTAGAATGGAAAAATTTCTCAGATTTAGGTCCAGACCAAAAATCAAGATTCAAAAAATTAGGTGAACTGATGACAGACCCTAAAAAAGCAGTATTTTGGCATGAAATGTATAGAGATGCTTATGGACATTACAGTTTAGCGAGAACAATAAACATATCTACAATGTATGGTATAATCGCAAACAGTTTAGGAAATAAATGCAATTCACCAGCATATTGTGGATATATGGAAAATAGAAAACTTAGTGACCAAGCAAGATATTTATCAAAAATCAGTCAGAAAAGTATTTGTATAATAACAAAAGCATAAGAAGGAGAAAAAAATATGGATGTAAAAGGATTAGATAAAATAATAACAAAACTTTTCAAAAAATACGAAAATGAAAAAATATGTTATGAAAAATTATTACAATCTTGGAAAAAATTAGAAAATGAAGAATTTATTGACAAAATAAGTATAGAATTAGAGAAAATTCAAGAAATATGTAATGGATACTATGCAAAATATGGAGTAAGTGATGAAATTCTTGAACTTCAAGTATGGATTAATCAGATAAGAAATCAATATGATATTACAGATCCAAGAGAAATAATTTATATAGATAATGGAAAAGGATTTGTACAATAAAAAAAGTGATAAGTCTAGTTGATAACAATGATAAAAGAATCTGAACTAGGAACAGATATAGACCGTAACTGGATAATTGACAACAGGGGTAATTTACAATTAGTAACCGGAAGTGAAAATCTAACACAAGCAATACGAAATAGATTAACCTGTTATTTTAATAATCTTTCATGGTGTTATCCGGGTTATGGAAGTTATGTACGAGACTGGATAGGAGAACCTAATGATCCTTATCGTCATGATACTCTACTTAAAGAAGTAACAAAAAGAGTTTCTGAAGATATAAGATTAAGGGAAGTATCCGTATCCATAGTGGATTACAGTTATTGGGGGGTAGGACTTAAAGTAAAAGCAATTGTAGTTGAAGATGGAAGTAAATTTGAAGAATATTTCCTATTCACTAATCAAGAAGAACCAGAAATAGATGTATGGAATGGAACATTCCATGATACACATATAATAACTAGGGGAAGAGGTTATTATACAATACATAATCATACAGTTACTGTTCATGCACATATACTTGATGAAGAAGACCGATTTGTACCTATAGGGGAAGTAAGTATATGGCTTGGGGAACAATACATTGAAACATTAGAAATTGAACAAAGTGGAACAAATGAACCAGGTACAGTAACCTTCAAAGTTCACACACCATTACATTTACATTATGGAAAACATGTTATGACTATAAAATATCATGGAAAACAGGGATATAATCCATGTACTTATAATTGTAATTTAATTGTTCTTGAAAAACTACCTACAAGTACAATGTTTGATGATGATATGGGCAAATATTATATTAATGAAGTAGATAGAAGTCATGAAGGAATACCTGTGGCAGTTGATGATGTGAATTATGAAGGTGTAACGATAGGTGTAGTTGAAGCTTATGCTGAAGATGATATTCCAGAAACAGTTACTATTGAACATCCAATTATTTATGAAACTGCTGAATTGTACGAAGAAGATGTAACTATAATTGCTTTACGGAACTTGATAAATTACACAAAAAGATACATTTTTGTTATGAATCATAGATTCTATGGTGGAGCCGTTTTTAAACTGATAAGTGACAATAATGTTCTTATTGATACATTGAAAGTGTATTATGATAACAATCGTTTTTATTTAGTTCATACCAGTGAAGATATTAAAACTGATAATGTTTTGAAGGTGTATGCATGACGAAACGAAAACTTGGAAGTGAAAAAGTTAGAGAAGGAAAAGCTAAAATTCCACTCAAAATAGAAGACCCTGATTATGCTAATGGAGAATATCCTCTTGAAATTAAATATCTTGAAAATGATTATTATGAGGGTAGTGATGCTTTTGGTTCATTATGGCATGTTTATAAAACATTCATTCATTGCCCTACGATATATGTACATAGGGGCATAGATGAAAATGCGAAGTTGATAGCAAATTTATTCAGTAATAATAATCTACTTAATGAAGGACAAGGAAATTTCATTGTAGAAAATGTTATACTTGATACTAAAAGAAACGTAACTAATGGTAGTGCATTTTATGATTATTCACTAAAACTATATGAGAAAACTACTATACCTTATTTTTTGTATGGATTTAATTATGATGGAATTGATGAGCAATATCGTGAACCAGTGAGATATGATAATGCCAGAGTAATTTTCGTGGACGATGATCCCAATAAGATACCCATATCTATTAAAACATACCCCGTTATGGGAGCAAAGGGTGACACGGTAAAACTTATTGCAAGGGTTTATAAAACAATTAATAATGGAAGTATTGATGCTCCTAAAGATATCCCAGATAATGGATATTTGGTATGGTATGTGAATAATCGTTATATCGGACAAACTGATTTCTGGGAAAGTGGATATGCCACATTGGATTATAAAATTATAGAAAATATAGGAGTATATGAATATCGTGTAGAATATATTCCAACAAATACGAAACATTACAATAAAGGATATGGTGCAAACACATTATGTGTACTACCGAAAAGTCCAAATATTGTTCATGCAAATGCAATCATCCCCACCACAAGTCTAGGCAGCACTATTTCTTTTGACATAACTCTTGATAAAATAGAATGTATTGATGGATTACGATTATATGTTGATGATCAACTTGTATCCATAATCGGAACTACAACAACTAATAATCATACTAAAACTGTTGAAAATAACACTGTAAATGTATCTTTTGCAATACCTGAAACTGTAAGTCCCTCAAAAAGATGGGCAGTTGAAGGAACACATGCAGTATTCTGGGAATATACGGATACTTGTACTGGAATCACTCATTACCAATGGCTTGATGACATGTTAATAATGTTCCCATCTACTATAGATTTTGATTATATAGGCAGAAATAATGAAAATCCATTTAATGAAAGAATTTTCAACTCATTATCGGGGATACCTATTGTTACCCCAGAAATAATAGGGAATGTAATCAATTCAAAATATCCAAATAAACTGGTCAACGATGGATTATTAATATTAGACTTAGAAAAATTACCTACAAAAACAAATCAAAAGATAATAATAGAACACATGGCACCTACAGTTAACTCAAATAATTATGAAGTTGATGATTACATTAATATAAACTCTACATTATCAAGTAATAAAGAACTAGGGATACCTAATCGAACTCTAAAATTCATAACAACAAATCCAGAAGGAACACAAACAACAACAAACAAAATTACAGATGCAAATGGTTACGCCACAAATAAAGTAAAACTAACTCAAAGTGGATTATGGAAGATTCAAACTAAATATGATGGACATAAATATGAATACTCGAACAACACAAGTATAAAATCAATTACTGTTGTCAAAAAAGACACAACCCTTGAATTAATATCTAATCCCGAGCAAATATTCGTTGATGATACCATAACATACACCTTCCAATTAACCTGTAAAAATACTCCATTATCTAATCAAACAATCAATATAATCATTGGCACAAAAACGTATACAATCACCACAGATGTGAACGGTAAAGCTATAATCAATCACAAACATACCATTGGTGGTGAAATAAATATTTCAGCAACATTCGATGGAACATATAAATATAACGCATCAACAACTAGCACAACTGTAACAGTAATCAAACTGGATGTAATGATAAATACCCAAAATATTAACACATATGTAAATGATGTCACAACAATTACGGGACAAATAACAGATCAAAGAGGAGAAAATGTACCAGGGGAAGTAGTTCTTAAACAAGGTACTAACATAATAAATAATATTCCTATTCAAAACGGAACATTTACATACAAATTTACTCCAACCACATCAGGTACTACAACATACACAATAGAATATTCCGCAACAAACAGATATAACTACAATAAAACTACTTTTAAAATAACAGTAAATAAAAAACCAGTATCAATAGAATTAATACCTGCAACAATTCCATATACTGGGGATAATGGTAATAAAATAGGAGTAAATGTCTTCACAACGGTATATTCTGAATTACAACCAGTTACTTCAGGTAAGTTGAACCTATATTTAAGACGTGAAAAGAAAAATGGTGACACTACAACAATATTAGTTCCAAACACATTAGTAGGATCTTATGTTTTAAACGGAAATAATTTACAATTAAAACGTAAAGATTTATTGCTTGATGAATTATATACTGCAATGGCAGAAAAAAATTACTTATTTTATACAGGATATACAATGACAGCAGAATATATAGGTAATGATGAATATTTACCATCCACTAAGGAATCAGAGTATGGTGCAGTAGCAATTCAATCAGTAGAACAAAAATTGTATATGAAAATGTTAATAGATGACGATGATTCATTGAATATTCAATCATTAATTCCTACTATAACAGCAAATGATTATGATGTTCGTATAGATTCAGTTAATAATGGATATCCTTCAAACATATTCTCTGATGGAAAATTCAGCATGGGAGAAATAAAACAAGGACAAACAATTTACTTCGTATTGGGTGCTCTAGCAAGACAATGTCCTGATGAATTAAGAAATTCAACAATTAATCATCTTGTGGATGCTCTAGTTGGAGGTGTAAACTATGATGTTCATATGAAATTAGATGCACAAATACATAATGATACAAATGATATGGATATTGAAGCTGGCGAAGAATTTGATGGAATGGGAACAATTATTGGTAAATCAGGATTAAGATACACACAATATTCCTATTGGAAATTCACAATACCCTCAGGCAAACAATGGGCACAAGTGAACCAAATTGAATTTATAATTATTATTGGTAAAAATGGTGGTTTATTCAATGTAGGAAATGATTATGGTCTTAGATTCTCGTTAGTTTACGACATTGAACGAAAAACTGTAACAATTGATTCTCCTAATTTATTACTCTTCAAAAAAGACACTATAATGATACCAATTTTCTTTACAAGTGAAGGAGAATTAATAGAAACGGGAACAATGAATTATGAAATTAATGAGGCAGAAGAATGAAAACAAAAAGTATAAACAAAGGAAGAATACTATCCTTAGAACGATGTAACAACTATAATTTCGGAAATTATAACTTAAATATAAATTTTCTTAAAGATGAAACCTATAATCAAACAGAAAAAACATCAAAAATATCCATCATAGAAGAAATTGACTGGTTAAATCTTGAAAAATGGCGTGTAGCAAATAATTCTGCAAGTTTATCTATAGAGAATGGACAAGTTGTACTACATTTTGGTCAAATAAATAATATGATACATTATGAAGGATTTATTCTTTATCCTGATTTTTCTTTTGTTATACGTGTTAAAATCAAGTCTGAAACAGGATATCTAATTGGCATAACTAACAAAACTAGTTTTCAACAATTTCCTTCAGGTACTTTACAAGGATATCATCTTGTTGAATATTCTTTTCCTGATTGTTCTTGGTATGTTGATGGTGTTTATCAAGGTAAAATTGCAGATTATGTTTGGTTTGATGAGAAACAACACATATTCTTTAAACGGGTTGATGAAACAGAATTAATATATGTCACAGAAATCGCTGTGGATACATATAGAACTTTACCTATTTATTCAGAAAATTACGAATATTCTGATTCTCTTAAAAACTGGTTCATCCAAGAATATAAAAAAGAATATGAATCAGAGGTAAGTTATCCTTACCAACATGGAATTGAATATGATAGTAACGGTAATGAAACAATTAAAAGCAAAGGAGTAGATATGGGTGGTTTAGTATTCACAGTATTTAAGGAACCTCTGCCTACCAAACATGGACAAATAGCTGATGGGACATTAAAAGCTACACTTCACATGGATAGTTCAAAGTATTGGAATATTGGACTATGTGAGATAAATAAAGAGAACTTCATAAACAAAAACAATGTATCATTTGAAGAAGTAACTTCTTCTACAATACTTGAAAACGTTATGACAAAAAGATATTCAGTTAATAGAACCATGTTAAATCAAGGAATAAATCCGGGAGTACATTCATTTGAAATTAGAATATGGGATAATATAGGATATGTATACATAGATAATACAGACACAAATTTAACCATTGATTTATCAAATATAACCAATTCTGAATTATATTTCTTTGTGTATTCATCTGGACAAAACATTACCTTACTTGATTTAATGTATTCGCCATTTGTACAAAGTATACCCATAGAATAGGAGGGAACAATAATATGACTGATATAATTACAAAATTAGATGGAACAACAATATCTCGTGCTGATAAAGTCTTAAAAATGATTAACTGGTATCAGGAAAAACATTATAATAAAGAGACAAAGTTATGTGATTTAAGTATTGGCAGTGAATTACGTACCTTACTTGAAAGTTTCACAGTAGAAACAAGTGATGTGGAATCAAATTCATATGAAATGTTTAAACAAACTTTTTTACAATATGCAACAGGTAACTATTTAGACATGAAATCCTGTGAACAAAAAATAAATCGTAAAAAAGGTAGTGTAGCAAAAGGAGAAGTAACATTCAGTATCCCTAATTTATTGAATGAAGATTACATTATACCAGCCGGTGTTATAATATTACACCGAGATAATGGGAATGAATATATTCTTTCATCAGATGTTGTTATTGCTGCCGGAACGTATTCTGCTAATGGTTTTGTCTATGCAAAAGTAATAGGTACGGCATCTAATGCTCTTTCAGATAAATTAACAGCGTTTAAAAATATTCATCGGGTAAGATATGATTTGAAAGTTACCAATAATTCTGAAATTACTGGGGGAACAGATCCTGAAACTGATGAATCTCTAAGGCAGAGATGTTTTGATAGTAAAAAGGAAAAAGCTTTTGGAACGTTACCTTCGTATTCTAATAACATTATAGAATTTTGTGATGATGTACACGATGTAGCATTTATTAATCCAAATAATTTAAGTAATCATTATAAAGTTGAAAAGGATGCAAATAACAAAAATGTTAATGTTAAATGTACCGATTGTAGTAGAGTTGTGATAGTAAATGCAAATAGCAAACCTTGTCCTACAGAAGTATTGCAGGAAGTTGAAACTTATCTTTCAAACCAGAATAATAAAATATTTGGACATGTATTTCATGTACAAAAAGCAACTCTCAGTAATTTTATATTTGATATAGGAATATTTCCAAATGGAAGTGTAACTGAAGATGATATAATTACAGCAATACTCGCATATATTAATGGTGGAACAATAGGAACTAGAACATATCCTGGTTTAAAGATAGGAGAAGCACTTCGTAAACAAAGTTTAATGGATGCAATTGAAGAATTAGACAACGTAGATCAAGTGGAAAGTATTACTGCAATTAACTATAACAATAGTCTTCCTAGTGATGTGTCACAATGGACAAAGGTAGCAAATCAAGAATACATTTATACAAAGAATGGTTACACTTATAGTAGAAATGGTGATACTATTAATAAATGGGGTAAAGCAAATTTTGTTACTCTTTCTCCAAGTATTTCAAGTGTCGCTTCATTAGGGTATAAACGAAATGTGGATGACTCTACTCGAGAACGAATTGGACTTACAGTATACTAATGGAAGAGGATAATTATGGATAGATGGAAACATATTACTCAGAGATTACATGAAGAAACAAGTCTTAGATACCCAGAGAATAGTGTTTATAAACTAATGGATGCATGCGTAAATGAATTATTTGATGATTTAGAAACAGAAATTGATGAATTGTTATATGAATCATTTTTAGTATCTTGTACTGGATATTATTTAGATATAAGAGGTGCAGAATATGGAATATTACGTGAAAAAGATGAAACAGATGCATCATATCGTCAAAGAATATTTAACATGATTTCTTCTTTTTTAACAGTAAATTTTATGAAAAAACAAGGATTAATATTATACACTATTGATACATTAGATTCTAATATAAGAACAAAAGTTACTAGTAATAACCCATATCTTAATAATTTATACATGGCTTTACCTCGTCATAATCTTGCCAGAGATTTCCTGCTCAATGATACAATTTATGAGTACAACATTGTTCATTATATCAAATTATGGAGTGATAAATAATGGCATTACGTTTAATTGAACATGATTTTGCACAACTTGAACATATTAATCAAGTTATTTATAATAATCAGCATTATGAGTATTGGGAAGTTTTCGATACAAAAGATCTCATTGAATATTTGCCCTCATGTGGTACATATAATAAATCCGATCCAAAAAGCAGTGAAGTAACAAGCAATGTCGTGGATATAAGGTATAACAGTATTATTGTAAATATTAACACTACCCTCTATTCTGATGCTTATTTATACACATTTGAAGTACGGAATGCCATATGGGATGGAAATTATAAAATAGTACATTCAAAGAATGAAGATTCTGATGATGACATACTTCATGAAGGAACAGTACAAATTTCAAAAATAAATGAAAACACTATAGCAGTACTCATTGGGGGAAATAAACATAAAGATGTTCGTGTAAGTTTTCATTATAGTAATGTGGGTGATGGAAGAACTATTCATGAAAGCAGTTTAATAATAAAAAATGAAAATGAATATTCCGATGAATATGATAAAGAAGTTGCACATACAGGTATGATTGTTAATGAATATGATAAACCAGTACAAGGAGCCATAGTAAGTTTAACTCCATGTACATCAGCAGGATTAGAAACTAGTGAAGGATTTAAAGAACATTTAAATGTATTAAGTGATAGCAAGGGAGGGTATTCCTTAAAATATAGTGAAGTAAATATACCCGGAACTTATTATGCTAAACTTACTGCTACTTATAATAATCTTGTTACAACAAAAATTGTTAAAGTGGATAAATATAATGATGGGCTACGAGGAGTAAACTGGGGAGCAGATTCACAGTATAATAATGTTTATAAAGGTAGTATCAAAACATTTGATATTAATATTATTACGCTCAACAAATACGGACAATACGATGAAGATGACAATAAAGATGAAAAACTAATCGGAACAAGAGTTACAGTTACTAAATATAATCCATACACAAAAACAGAAGAACATCAAACATGTACAATAGATTCAAACAATAAAATACATCCACAGATAAGCTTCCGAAGATATTATGATTATCGTTGTATACTACGAGTTACAATGAACAGGACGGATATTTATGATTATGTATCTTATGAAAAAACCGTAACACTTGTGTATGCCGTAGCATCTGATTATTCCCATCTGAAATCATTAGCTGAAAATAATAATGGTCCTGATTGGATAATGTTGAATGCATCAACATACAATTGTAATAATACTATTAACATAAAACGTGACATTACTCTCATGTCACTTAGAGGAGATAATCCAACAATTATAGATGCAAACAAAAATTACACTATTTTTAATATAACTAATCCTTCCTCAGAAAAAGATAACCTAATAAAATTCAGATTAATAGGTTGTACAATAAAAAGAGGAAACCCTGCAATCAAGTATAATAAGGGAACAAGTCTAGTTATTGATAGGTGCATATTCATAGATAATACAAATACAAGTAGTAAATTCAAAGGTGGTTGTATATATGCAAATATGACAACAGACAATATTCGAAATAAGAATTTACTAGAGTTGCATGTGAAACAAAGTTATTTCAACAATAATATCGGAAATGAGATAACAAGTATAGGATATGCATATATTGAACATAACTTGTTTAAAACAACTAGTGCTTCCTGTCTTAAACAACCAGAACCAAAAGTTCTAAATGTAGTTGCAGGTGAAGTTGAATACAAGTACAATAAATCCTATATCGACACGGGTACAACATCACTTGGTACTAACCATAGTTTTGCAAAAGCCTTAGCCTATGTATATAAAGATGCCAGATTCAATGGAAAAGGACCATCACAATTAGGTAGAGACAATAGTTTACCATTATTTGGACAACCTTATTACAATGAAGCATATACCTATTGTATCTATTATTATCCATATGATAATGTAAAAACGACTATTGTTTGTAGTCCCGTACGTGGAAAAGAAAGAAGAGCTACTGGACATGCTTCAAGCTTGAAACGGTGGGTATTCTATGATGGTTACACATTCATTAGACGTTCGGCGGGATTGGGTAATCGTAAGAATCCATGGTCAGAAAAAGAGTTAACTATACCTGGAAACATGGGAGTATATGACAACGTAATTGGTAAATTTTTACTAATTGATTATGATCCACATGTAAGCACATACAATAATAACAGTGCAAAAGTAATAGCTGATAAATGGTGATGAATATATGTATTTTCGTAACAAATTTCATGATGAATTTTTTTATTATTGTGAACATATAACTCCGCGTGGAGCAGAAACACATATTGATGAATGTGATAATCCTTTTTTTGAATTTAAACAAAATCCTCATACAAATAGAGTTTTAATCATCCCATTAATACTTTTTAATAAGATAAATAGTAGTTTTTTTGAAGATGAAGTCTTAGAAGATTATGCTGTGTTATGTAAAAATACTCCTGATACACTTATTACATGCTCATATGATGAAAATTATAAAGGACAACATGAAGATGATTTTGTATGTGAAATTACAAAAGATAGTGGTGATTACATATGAGGCTCAAACCAAAACATTTAGGTGATGAATTAACACTTGATGAGTTTAATGCAATACAACATTTATTGTATAATATGCGATTTACAGATATATTATATTTGGATCCTGATAATATAGTTGAAAAAACATGGGCGTCCTATACATATCAGGAACATTCGAAATTAGTCCTAGGGAAATATGACACATATGAATTAAATCAACAATTAACAGCATCTGATAATCATTTGAAAATATTATTGACAAATGAAATAAACCCTAATAGCACGTATTATGCAACAATTTATTACTATGAATCAAAAACAATTGATTCAAATGATTTTTCATCAAAAGATCTTCCTGAAGTAATGGATGAATTAAAAAGACCTATCTTTAATGAAGAGAATGAATACACATCATTAACCGTTCCATGCACCAAAGAAAAAGAAGGAAATAACACATATCTCATAATTCCATTAATAAATGGAACCGAGGGTCTAATAAAAGAAGAAACAATACTATCCCGGAAAATAAAATTAGAAATTAGATTCAATGAAAAAAACTATATTGATATAAACAATGGAAAAGCAAACCAATCTGATGAAATATTGATAGATGACATCTCAAAACTAGAACTAATGATAAAAAATCATCCAACAGATAATGAAAAAGCAATCTACAGGTTAGATGCAAACAAATATTACACACCCCATAGTACATTAATTATCAAAAATGGAATGAACATAGAAATACGTGGAGGGACCAATGGTGGAACAGTAACCAACGATTCTAGTAAAAGGGTTAATATTGATTCAAGTAAATGTGGTAGACTATTTCTAGTTAAACCAGGAGGAAAACTAGTACTACGGGATGTACAATTAATTAATGGAAATTCCAAACAATCCAATTATAGAAAAGAATATGGTGGTACAATACTAGTAGAAAAAGATGATAAAACATTTGGACAATTAGAATCAATAAACACCATATACAATGATACTACAGCAAATTATGGAGGAGCAATATACTCCGAACATGCAGGAATATATCTTGACACATGCAGATTCACAAACTGTACAAGCACAACAACAGGTGGAGCAATAACATACATATCCGAATCAATTATACTAACCTTCCCTAACGTAACAGGAAAACGAGGCGACACAATCACATTAAAAGTAACAGTAAAAGAAGAAGACAATGAACTAGTTGACCAAGGAAAAGTACACTTCTATATCGGTGAAACAGAAATTGGAACAGGAACAGTAGTAAATGGAGTAGCAACAATACAATACAAAATACCAGATACATTATCCACATCCGAACAAATAATCACAGCACTATACGATGGAGGAGAAACTAATGAAACAACATATATCCAGGCATCATTATTCATAAAAGACCCAACAATACTTTCCTTCACTATGGATAACATAACAGTACCACATGTAGGGACAACAGTCAGATTAGAAGTAACAAGTAAAGATCAAAACGGTAACAATAACACTACTGGAAGAGGTGTTTTCACAATCGACGGAACGGAATATGAAGCAACAATATCAAATAATAAATACATCTTAGATTTCCCAATACCCGAGTTAGGCTATAAAAAACAATACTCTGTGACTTTCAAAGTAAGTGATAAACTATGTACACCAATCATTAGGACAATCACAGTAATCGAAAAAGATATCACGGGAGTATTTGTAAATAAAATGACTATTACTCAGAGTAACATAAATACATGGGTAAATAATGGAGTAACTGACATATTTGTCAGATGCAATGATTATGATAGTTCATCCAGTAGGTCTACTCTAGAATCAGTACTTAAATATTCAAAAAATACAGATTTAAGAATACATGCTACAATAAGTTGTTATCGTGATATGAACCAAGGAGTATTCACAGGAATTACTGATGAAAGAACTAACTGGATTAAAAATCAAATAGGTAAAATTATTGACAACACTGGTTGTATTGGAATAAACTTAGATTATTTCAGATATGCTGGAACAGACGGTCCAAATGAAAATAAACATACTAATATTACTAACAGATTAAAAGAAATCAAATCATTCATACAAAATAAGAATAAAAACTATTTAGTCAGTGTATGTGTAATGCCTGAAATGGATATAAACAGCACATATTATGGACAAAATTACAAAGAACTATGCGAATATGCTGATTATATGATGCCTATGGTATATAAAGGAAATTATGGATCAAATGGTAAAGAAGCTACTGATTCATGGGTACAAAAAGTTGCATTGTATATTGCAAATGAAGTTGAAGACACAGAGAAAGTTATCCCTATACTTCAAACATACACTAATGATGATGATTTAGAAGATGCATTAAAAACTAAAGATCAATCCAAAATTAATAAAGAACTAAGGACTGTTGCAAATCTTGAAGCAACTATGAAAGTAATTGCTCCAACAAATATGAAAGGAATAACATTTTTCAGAGAAGGTTTAATACTCAAATATCCAAGAAGTCTTAAACAAATACAGGAGGAATTAAATGGTTAGTACTGAATGGAAATCACCAAACAATATTACTCAAGATTCCCGATATAAAATTGTGAATGGTGGAACTGCTAACAGATTTACAAATATTAATGCAATGAAAAAACAAAACACTAACGATTATAGTTACTGTATTAACAATAATGGTACAAGCGATTATCGTGCAAGTCCTGTATTATATTTCAATAATTTTCAATTCAATATTCCAAGTAATGCAACAATTACTAAAATACATGTACAATTAGTTGTTCAAGAACAAACTTTAACTGCAGGATTAAAAACAAAAGTATTAAAGTTAAAGACTGGTGCCAGTACAACAGATTGGGGAGTTGGAAACAATAAAGCAAGTAGTGACAGGTGGGCAGTCCGGCCTACCTGGACTACTCAAACGTATTCATTTACTCCATCTGAATGGGGCTTAACGTTACTTCCGTCTACTATTAATAGTAGTAATTTTGGGTGTGTGTTCCAATGTGTTGGTTTGAGTAATGGTCATAAAGGTTATGGGTATTGGAGTTTGCCACGTGTAGCTTATGTGCGTATGAAGATTGATTATAATTTGCCCGTTACTCAGAACATTACTGTTAAACCTAATTTTCTAGTTGAAGCAACAGCCAGTAAAAGTGAGTTAGATATCAATAACAGTAATGATGTTTTGAACGTAAATGTAAAATACACTCATTTATTAAGTAGCAATAATCAGTATGTAGGAGGAAATACACCAACAGTTATTTTATCCAGTAAAAATTTGAAAATTGGTAGTAACAAGGCAAGTTCATATACATGCCCTGTACTAAATATGCCGGATGAGTTAAGTGGAAGTACACGAACAACTAGTATACCAATTTATCCAGGGGTTCAACCAGGACGACAAGAAATCAAGGTAACAACAGGAAACACAGTAATTAACATACCTATAACCGTGATAAATAGTCAAGATTCACTCATAGAATTCACAGACTTTACCAAATATGATAAAGCAAATCAAAAGGTTTTGGTTAATAATTGTAAGTTCAAGGGTTGTACTAGTAAAACAGGTGGTGCAATGTATATTAAAACAAAGTTTTTCTTCAAACAAAAAAACACATACGTTGATAATACTGCTACAAGTTGTCCAAATATATGGCATAACACAGAATGTAAAGACTCATAAAAAAAAATTTTATTCTCCATCATATCATACTCTTTTTTTTCACAACATTTTAGTACTAAAAACAGTTATCTTGGTGATCCAATGACCATAATAATTAAACACAAATGGAACAAAAAGAAAGTAGAAAAACTAGTCAACTTCTTGTACACAGCAAAAACACGTCGTGACCCCATGACCCAATACATGAAAAACGAACTAAACAAAGAAACATTATATTTTCTCCTCCAAAACCCAAAACTTTTTGCAAACTACTATTTATACCAACAATTCATAGAATTATACTTCCCCGAATTAATTGAAAATCATCCAAATTTTACACAAGCATTAATCCACATGGCAGTAATCAATGGAGCCAGAAAACAACAACAAGCAAGACAACTCAGACATCAAAAAATGTACGAAATCAACTACCAAAGACTAATCAATGACACCCGACAAATCAGACAAGACAAAAGAATCAAACACACAATGCAACTAAACGTAGACCTAAACAAAATACTAAGAGAAACAACAATAGACCTGACAACACAACACGAACAAACAATAGAAAAAACAATAAAACAATTAAATAAAGCAATAGAAGAAAACGGATTAATCGAAGTACCAAACATCAAACAAAACAAAAAACTACAAGAAAAACTAACAAAACTAGAAAAACAAATAACCAGAGAAAACAAAAGACTAGAAAAAAACAAAACCAACAGAATACTATGGCAAAAAGCAAGACTACTAGACGACAAATACAAACCAACATACAAAGTATGGAACCAACACCCCAACCCAAAAACACGACATACAATAACCAAGGGACAAAAAGTACCATTAGAAAAAAAATTTGAAGTTATAAACGATAAAACAGGACAAATCGATATGATGGATTATCCAGGGGATTGGACTGGAAGTCCAGCAAATACAGCAAATTGTTTATGCACCATAGAATTCACAAATGATGACTCAAATTTATACAAACCAGAAGAATACTCAGTAACAGATGCATTTAATGAACTAAAAGAAAAAACAGAAAAATTAAAAAAATTATTATCACATAAAGGAATAAGATTAGTTGATAATGCAACATTACTAGCAACAAAACAAGACATACCTTGGATAATAAACAGATTAAAAATAGGAAAAAAAGAACGCAATCGTATGAGAATAACAGATATAAATCGAGCATTAAAACAAAGAGATAAACTATTGCAAAAAGGATATCTAAAAAGTGATTTTAACTTAGAAATAGCACACGGTAAAATATGGTTAGACCATACTGTATCTTCTAGGGATATGTTAAACATAGATTCTTTATCTCAAAAAAGTAATTCTCATAGTTATAATGTTATTTCGAGATTACTAAACGGAAGATTGATTGATAAAAATAAATATTCTGAAAAAGAATTAAATGCATTAGATTTTTATTCACGTGATGAATATTACAGTACTTTCAATGCCTGGCAAAGGGATGATTTTTCTACGAATACTATAGAAAAAGCAGTAAATGATGAAAATAGTCCATTATATGGAAGAAATGTAAATGAGTTAAAAAATTTATTTCAAGAAAATTTCAATGTTTTAACAAATATGCAAATAGAATTAGATGAAGATATGATTATGTATCATGGACAAAAAAAGATATATTCAAGTGATGGAGAAGAACTAAAAGATATAGGTGAATGGAAAAATACAATTAGTTTAGGATTGTTTAGACAAAGTGGAGAAAAATATGCTGTTGATGATGAAGAAAATAAAAGTGTTTTATATCGTATTTATGTACCAAAAGGAACAAAAATCACACCTATCTTACAAATGAGTCAGAGAGATTATATTGATGAATCTGAATTATTACTATCTAAGGGTCACAAATATAAAATTGATTCATATTATAAAGAGAGGGGATACTCTGTTAGAGACTCACGTTTGTTGTAACATAAGTTATATATTAATTAATTATCAATATATTATTATAGAGGGGTAACTATGGTAAAGTTTCATCCAAGATATTCTGAAAAAAGTATTCGATTGCATAGGGATTATTTAAGAGAGATTATTGATTATCTAAAGAAACATCCTGAAGAGGTTAATTTGTATAAGCTTATTAATTTTTACACATATGCTCTTGGTAGAAACGACTCTCTTTCTGAGGAAGCACAGAATTTACTTGCTCAAGAACCATGGTCTACATATAATTTAAAATACAATAGGATGTGGAGACATGATCATTTTATGTCTCCTAATGAGTATACTGAATGGTTACTTCAGAAGTTTCCTCAGTGGAAGGGTATTTTTTATTACTGATGATTTGGTTTTTCATCAGTTATATTTTTTTTGTAAGTGTAGTAATACTTTTTATCGTAATTGGTATGACTATAAAAGATAAATACTCAAAATAATAAAATATTATTAAAAAGAGGAAAATTAAAAATATAATAAATTTTAAGGAAAATAATCATGACATCCGAAATATTGATTATGACACCAAGTGCAATAGCAATGGCAGCAGATAGTGTAGTAACTGTAAATAACAATAAAACTTATGAAGGAGTTAATAAGTTATTCATGCTTTCTAATAATCCTCCTATGGGAATAATGATTTTTAATAATTCTGAATTTTTAGGAATTCCTTATGAAACAATAATTAAACATTTTAGAACAAAAATTATTGATGAAAATGTAAATACTGTAACAGAATTTCGAGAAAAATTTAGAGAATATTTAGAAACAGAAACTAAAAAGAACTTTTTAATTAAACATACATTAAAAGATAAAATAGATATTTTTATTAGGAAAATAAATGGTGATATCTCCAATTTTAATGAAGATACTTTGGATGAATGGATGAAAAATAATAAAGAATTGAATATTTTTGAAGAATATACTCATATCTTTTCTGAAGAGTTATTAAATTATTTAAATAATCAAATTGATATGATTTCTCCAACATTTTTAGAAGAAGAGAAAAAATTATTATTTAACACAATCTTAAAAAATTTGTTCATTGAGGTAATGATTAATGCTCCTTTTACAGGAGTTGCCATTGTAGGTTTTGATCAGGATAAATTATTACCCTCTTTCACTTTATTCCATGTTAAATATTTGTATGAGGATAAATTTACGCTAGAAGTTCTTGAAGAAGATTCTATTGGAAAAAAAAGGGTAATATTTTTACCTCTTGCTCAGACTGATGTTATTGAATCATTTTTAAACGGTATTGATGAACATACTGAATATCATTTAAAAACATATTTTTTAGATATGTTTAGAAGATATCATGCTGCTTTAATTAATATAATACATGAGGATGATATTATACCTCCTGAAATTATTGATGAATTGGATAGAGTAATGAGTATGGTGCGTAAACAAGAAAATATTCTTGTTACAGGTTTTGATGATATGGTTTCGGGTATAAAATTTAATAATCGAAATCAAATTTTGGATTATATTACTAGTTTACCTAAAGAGGAGTTAAGTAATTTGGCAGAATCTTTAATAAATGTAACTTCTTTAAAAAGAAAAGTACAAGATGGTATAGAAACTGTTGGTGGCGATATTGATGTTGCCATTATAACAAAAAATGATGGATTTGTATGGACAAAAAGAAAACATTATTTCAAACCAGAATTAAATCCACAATTTTTCAATAAATAATATGATTGAGGGGGATAATATGAAAAGTTTGTATAATGAGGTTTCTCTTTTTGAAAATAAGGAGTTACCTTATGATTATGGGGTCATCATGGCTAAAAAAACTATCCATAATCTTTTTTCTAAAGTAACTGAAAGAGATTTTAATGATAAATTTGTTGATAGTGTATTGGCACGAGAAAATGAAAAATCCATTGAACTTAAGGATTTGGATCAATTATTTGAATAAATTGATATCATGTATAAAACAACATTTAAGGAAGGTTTTTTAGAGGATACTAAGAATATTAAGGATAAAAAGTCTCAAGAAAATCTTAAAAAGAAAATAGAAGAAATAGCCACTATCTTGGAATATAATCCTACACATTATAAACCTTTAAAAAAACCTTTGCAGGGATATTGTCGTGTTCATGTTAATGATTCTTTTGTGCTGATTTTTAAAGTTTATTTGGATAGTAAGACTGTTGATTTTGTTCGTTATGCTCATCATGATGAAGCATATAAATAATTTTTTTTCTCCACTTTTTTTATAATCTTTGTTTTTTCATTTAAAAAAATATACTAAAAGTGTAATACTTTTTACACTAAAAGTATATCCATACGGGCAATAACCCTACATTTTAGTCGAGGAACTAATTTAATTTTTCGTCTCTTAAATCGATTGTATCTGCAAGATCAGGTCCTGTTGATATGATGGTAATTGGAACACCAACATCTTTTTCTATGTCTTCAATGTAGTCTTTAGCTTCTTGAGATAAATCTTCGTATTTGTTTACTTTTGCACATTCTGGGTATAATCTGTCTATGCAGGTTAAAGCAATTTGTGTAGCACCATTGATCATACAAGAACGTTTTGCAAATTCTTTATCAAATAAGCCAACTCTTCTTTTACGACCTGTAACTACTCCATATTCTTCAATACCCATTTGTTCTGCTTCTTCAGGTGATATTTCTGTTGGGAATGGTCCTTCACCTACTCTGGTTACATAAGCTTTAAAAATCACAATTACTTCATCAACTTTTGTTGGACCAATACCTACATCTGCTGCAGCAGTACTTGCACAAGTATCTTTACTTGTTACGAAAGGATATGTACCGTAGTATAATGATAATCCAAATCCTTGTGAACCTTCAACAAATACATCTTTCCCTTCATCAATTGCTTTGTTAACTTCACTAGGAACATCTGTGATGTATTTTTCAAGTTCAGGAATGTCTTTTGCATAATCTATAGTTCTATTTATACGATCTGCATTTGCAGGACCACATCCACTTCCTGTAGTTCCTATTTTTTTTGATAGATAAGAAGAATCTTTATCTGCTTGTGTATGTTTGTCAGTGATTATAGCACAGTTAGCATCCAGGAATGTTCTACCTTCAACAGAATATTTATTTAGGTATTCTAATTCATGTTTGAAAACATCTGGATTAACTAGTACACCAGCACCAATCAATAATCTTGCATCGGTATTGAAGAAACCTGAAGGAGTTAAACGTAAACCATATTTTTCACCATCACATTCTACTGAATGTCCTGCATTTGGACCAACACCTGCTCTTGCAATGATGTCTGGTTTATCTTTTGTACAAAAATAAGTAATACATTTTCCTTTACCTTCGTCTCCCCACTGTCCACCGACTAAAATGGTACATGTCATATAAAATCATATCTCCTTTAAAATAATATTTAGTTTATTTAAAATAATCTCATATTTTTTGAATCTTATAAATTATATAAGGTCTTTACTTTAATATTTATTTAAAAGATTAAATAAAAACTTTTCTATAATTTTTTAAAAATATTTTTTAAACATTTTATTATCATTTATATTTTGTTAAAAACATTTTTTTAGTTAAATGTCTGAGTTTAAGTATTTATTTACTTTTCCAATAATGCTTTCGCTTTTAAAATTGGTTTTATCTTTAAATTTTTCTGTTGAATCATCGTAAATTCCTGTTCTTGAATCATATAGGATATGGTTATCTTTTTTAGTAGATTCTAAAATATCATCAATTTTTTTATATCCATTTTTTGTAATTAATACGTTGATATTTCTGTATATGTTTTTAAATTTTATATTTTCATTTTTACTAGGATGTGATTCTTCATTAAAGTTTGGTTGGTTTTTGGGACTGTTTAAAGGATGTATGATTGGATCTTTGGAATTTTTAATAGGGATTGTATAATAAATCAGAAAATCTTCTATAAAACCTCGTTTATAAAAATCAAATAATATGTTGAAAAAGATGTTACTGGTTAAATGATTTATTTTTCTAGACCAATCAGAATAATTTGTTTTAAATCCTTTTTTAAATAATACAACATCTGAATCAAAATTTACTTGGGAAATGTATACAAATTTTTTACTTAAACGTAATGATTTTTCTAATAATATTTTTGTTTCATCAATACCGTTTAAACCGGAAGTTGTATCTATACATACTGTGAAATCAAATTGTTCTTTGTTCATTTTGTTAATTTTTATATTCAATGGGTTTTGATTTATAATTTTATGTTTTGCTAGTTTCTTATCTGATTTAGATTTTTCTATAAGTTGTTGGTATTTTTCAGGGTTAGTTTCGAAACTAATTCCTCTTTTTCCACCTAATTTTTTTCCATAGGTTAGACCGGAAATAGAATCATAACTTAAATCTAAAAAATCATAGCTTGTTATGTTGTCTTTGTAATTGTTGGTTTCATTATTTTCAGACATATTATCACATCTTTAATAGTAAGTATAATTATGTGTTTAATCTTTTTTATAGTTAATGGGATTAAAATTGTTTATATTTTTAGTAAATTATTTATATTATGTTTTATTATATGTATAATTATTTATTAAAAAATAGGAGAAATTGATAAATATTTAAACATTATCATAAAGGTCATGAATTTTATTAAAAAATATTATTATCAGAAGTTTTCTATAGATAACATTCAATTAAATACTTTTCAGAAAAAGAAATTTGAAACGATATTAAATCAAGAAGAATATAAAAAGTTTTTTTCAAAAAAAACCATAAATTATTTTATTATGTATAATAATAAGTTAGTAGGATTTTTTTCTTTAAATATAAATAATAATCTGATTGAATTACTTTGTTTATATGTTTTTGAAGAATGTAGAAATAAATCAATTGCCACTTATGTTTTAAATGATATTCTTTTTACTGTAAGACATAATTATCTTTACAAGATTGAATATATTGTAGCTAATTCTTTTGTGGATTCAAGTATGTTTTTTTTAAAAAATGGTTTTGATTTTTGTAAAATAAATAAAAAATTAGATTATAAAAAGAAAAATATTATTTTATTATATAAACATGTTTAAGTTAACTTCTTTTTCTTTTTCTTTTTCTTTGACTATTTAAATCTTCAAGTACTCTTTCATTAACATAATTTCCTTTATTTAATTTGGAATACGAGATACTATCAACATTTTCTGAATATTTCTTTTTTGGATTTTTTTCACGTAATCTTTGGATGTATAAATTAATTATTTTGGATAAATAAGTATCTTTTGTGAATCTTCCGTCTATTGTTATGCTTTCGATTCCCATTTCTTTTAATTCATCTATTTCATCAATTAAACATAACATATCATTATTAAAGAAATGACTTTGGTTGTTATAATCAAAGTATATTTTATATTTTGCTTTATTATTTTTATCTTCAAGAACTACATATTCTTCAGTTTCAATATCAAGATCGAAACCTTCATTAAGATTTGAAAAATTATCTTTAGAAACCATTATTTCTTGATTACCTTGAACTATTAATTCTAATTGTGTATTGAATCTTTTGGATTTTTGTACTAATTCTTTAATTTCATCACGTGATAATTCACTAGATATTGTGGTTGATTTGAAGTTATTTTTATCCAGCATTGCTACACTATATTCATTCCAAATATTCAAGTTATGTGCACCATAAATATCATTATCAGGGAAAGTTCTAGTTAATGATGGAGAATCACCCATTATTGAGACTTTAATGTTGTCTTTTAATAAATTGTTGTTAATTTTTACAATTTTATCTAAGTCTTCATCGGAGGTAAATGCAGAAAGTACCCAAACTAGTTCTTTATCGATGGCAATAGTGTAAGCTTTTCTTATTAATTCTTCAATGTTTTTGAAATAATCTTCTTTATTATCATACAGATATGATGCATCGAAATAAATTCTGTCTATTGCATTTCTATTGGCAATAGTTAATAATTCCAAGTTGTCTACATATACATTAAGTGATACATAATCTGATTTTTTAACATTACTCTTTGTATTTTTATAATCCTTGATATATTTTTTAATATTTTTACGTATACTACCTGCTTCATTAGGGTTAGGTACGTAATACTCTAAGAGTTTTTCAGAAGCAATATCTAAAACTTTTCTTCTTATATTATTAAGTTTACCAATAGGCATAAATACATTGTCTGGTAAGTTAGTCACTTTAACATTTTCAACTATGAATGGGGTATTTCCACTTTTTTTCATTTGATTAATTATAGTTTCTTCATCAAGGGGTTTATTAATAGCTTCATCAAATTTTCGTTCTGATTTATATCCAAAGCTGATAACATCATTACCTATTTTAAAACTGACATTTAAAGTCAAGCTTCGTTTTTTATTTGGTGTAATGTCCATAGATAATGGTATATGTGGTTTTATAATTTCTTTTTGGAACTGTTTTTGTTTGTCATGTAACCTTTTTGAATAACTAATATAAACTTCCGAACCTACTCTGATATCTCTGGTTGTTTGTATGTGGATAAACTCTTCAGTTTGTTCAACAATTTTATCTAAATAGATTCCTCTAATGTGATTATTGTGTTTAAATCCTATTCCATCACCTTTTTCTAATATTGGGTGATTTTTATTTTCAAATTCAATAATAACATCTTCATTATCAATTGAAATAATTTTTCCTAAATATAATCCTTGATGAAAAGAACTTTCCCGACCCATTACTTGTCCTGGATTATCATTTAAAATATATCCATTAGTATAATATCTATTGAATATTAGGTTCAGATCTTCTTCTAATTGCATAATTCTATCGGAATTGTCTTCATCATTCATATGATCAATCATTGTTCTGTAAGCATTAACAACAGTTGCAACATAATCCTCTGATTTCAACCTTCCTTCGATTTTTAATGAAATTATACCGGCATCTGATATTGCTTTAACATTTTTATATGTAGCTAAATCATGAGTTGAAATTAAACAACCGTTACTTATACTGTGGTTGTGATATCTTAATTTATACATGGATCTACATGGTTGTGCACAAGCACCTCTGTTAGCACTTCTTCCTGATATAAATGAAGACATATAACAATCACCAGAAATACAATAACAAAGTGAACCATGACCGAATACCTCTAAATCCATTTTAATATTTTCTTTTTCTAAACGGGTAGAAATATTCTTTATTTCATCTATGCTCATTTCACGTGGAAGAATTACTCTTTTAATTCCTTCATCATGAGCCCAGAGAATACTATTGTAATCTCGTAAAGTCATTTGTGTAGAAGAATGGACTTCCATTTCTGGAATAAACTTATTTATTAAGTAGATTAATCCAATATCTTGAACTATCACAGCATCTACACCCGTTCTATATAAATATTGGATATATTTTAAAACTTCAAGAATTTCTTTACTATTAAAAAGTGTATTTACAGTAACATGAACTGAAGCTCCATTTAAATGAGCATAATTTACTGCCTGTTCAATTTCCTCTGATGTAAAATTTTGAGCAAATGCTCTTGCACCATATCTTTGACCAGCAATATATACAGCATCAGCTCCTGCATTTATAGCTACAACTAATATGTCATAAGAGCCGGCTGGTGCTAATAACTCTGTTAAAACCATAATTAAACTCCTGGTAAAAATTTCATAAAATCAGTTAATATTATTTATAAATCTTTAAATACAAATAATTTAGTAATTAAGAAAAATTTAAAATTTAAAATAATTAATCAGCATGTGTTAAATATGATGGATTTACATTTAAATGTAGTATATACAAATTTAGGCTTAATAATTAATCTAATTTTGTCTATTATTGTTCCAATATTATTATTAAAAATATTTAATTATGTTATTCATAAATTTGTAGATGAAAATTCAATTACTTCATCGTCTCTAGTCACATTAAACAAAATTTTAAGATATATTGTAGTGTTAATAATTTTCTTAGCTGTTCTTGAGGTATTGGGTATTGATTTACATTCATTAATAGTTAGTTTAGGATTAGTTAGTTTAGCTGTAACATTGGCTGCAAAAGATTCTTTATCCAATGTAATATCAGGTATAATTATTCTATTGGAAAAAAGATTTGTAATAGGAGATATGATTGAGATTGATGGACATAAAGGTCAAGTAAAAAAAATAGGTTTTAAATCAGTAGAATTATTATATAAAAAAACTTACATGGTTATACCTAATGTTCTTTTTACCACTAAACCATTTATAAATCATACTAGAAATGGATATTATGCAATATTTTTTGATGTTAGGATTTTGAATAAATATGATCTTGATGAAAAAATTTCTCAATTAGAAAAGATTTTGGATAATTCCAATTTAATATTGAAAGAACCTAAATATTTAATAAAAATAAAAAATATTACTACAACAGGAGTAGATGTTACTGTTAAATCTTATATTAAAAATCCAAACGATGACAATAAAGTCATAGCTGAGCTAATTAAAAAAATTAAAAGAGAAATTATTTTGGAGGATATTAGTTAAATATTTTTAACCTTTTAAATTATTTTTTTACTATTATTTTTTCTGATGAATAGAGTTGTATATCTAATTCACTTGCTAATAAATCTTTAATGGATTCTCCAAATTTTATAAATACTTCTTTTTCCATGTGTTTGTCAAGACCTTTTTGGCATTTCCATTTTTCTACAAATAGTAAAGTATTCTCTTCAACATTTTTATATAAATTATAACTTATATTTCCTTTGTGTTCTCTTGATTCTTTTAGTAAATCTTGTGCTTTTTCTACAATTTCGTCTAATTTTCCTTCTTTTGGTGTTAATGTAGCGTGAACAATAATCATTTTTACATCTCCGTTAATTAATACTATAAATAATCAGTTATTTATAATTTAACTTAAAAAAAAAATAAAGTATATAAATATATACTTAAAAAGAAATTGTAGTTTATTTTTTAGGCTATTCTTTGAGGGGAATAGTTATAGTTTTTTCTAAATAATTCGTATTTCCGTAGTAAGATATTGTTAAATTATTTAAATTATAGTAATTTGCATTGAATGTTCCAACAACTGTATTGTTTATAACGTAAATTTTGGGGGACATGCTTTTTCCATTAATTTTAAAAGAAAGATATCCTTTTTCTTCAGTTTCATTTTCAAATCCATCTAAGTTTGCATATATTGTTATATCTCCGTTTTTAATTTCATATGAAACGTTTATATTAATCTCTTTTTTGTTTAATGTTATGTAACTGGAATTTCTGTTGTTATTATACTTATTGTTTCCAATATAAATAAATAGAATTTCTGATTCATTTAATTGATTTTTTTTATCAATTCTTAAATTAAATAGGTCTAACATACCCTTATTTAATTTAAATGTTTTAATGCTGATACCATCTATTTTTAAAATAACAGAACCGTTAGTAATTAAACAATTATTTTCATCATAAAAGATCGCACTAATGTTTACATAATTATTGGAATAGTTATAATTAATTTTACTATATGTATTTAGTTTAGAGAGATATAATTTTGAGGAGTTTGAAAATGTATTCTCTAAAAGAGTATCATTACAAATTAATTCAATAATATATCCTTTGTTAACTAAATTATCATTAATTTTGTAGTTATTTATGAATATTGTGTTATTTTCAAAAGATATGTCTACATTTGCTTGTTTATACTGGAATTTAAAGGAAATGTTGTCTATAGATTTTTTGTTATAATTATTAACATGTGCGCTAATGTTAACTATATCTCCAATATGTGCATTTGTACTATTTAATTCGATATTTGGCGGGATGAATGTAATATTTTTTTCATAAGTGGTATAAACATCTTGTTTTATATCATAAATGTCAAATATTAAATTTAAATTTTTATAATGTTTTGGTGTACAATTTATAGAAATTATTAGAGTTTCGTTAACATTTAGTTGAGGTATAGTACATGAATTATCATTGTCAATTTTATGTGTCGAGTTAATTAAAGTTAATTCGGATGGTATTAAATATTGTAATTGGATGTTTTCTACTGGAAATATTCCTCGATTATGTAAAATAACATCATAATTAATTAAGTCACCATAAACGTATTTTTCTACTAAATTTGTAATTTTTATCTCGTACTCATCGTTATAACTTGAAACAATAAGATCCTCTTGTTGGTTTTTAAAATGGTTTTCACCATTATATGAAAGAATTAATGTTAAATTGGAATTTTTATTAAAAGGGGATTCTATGTTAAATTCTGAACAATTACATTCAATACTCTTCAATAAATTTTCTTCTTGTAATAAACTAAAGTATCCTTTATTTACTGAAGTATTATAAATTTCATCTGTTTGGATTTTTCCATTAATTATCACAACATTGTTGATACATGAATAGTTGAAGTTTATTTTACTATTCAAATTGTTTCCTGAATAATAATTATTTGATACAGCAACAAAATTTTCCTGTTTTCCATTAAATAATTTCAAGGAGGTATTGTTAATAAATTCAGAATTATAAATACGAGTTTTTCCATTAAAATCTTCAATAATACTATTTTTTGAAGTATTATTTTGGAAAAGTGTGGACGTAAATGTGCTTGTAGAGTTTAAGTTATTAACTATACCATAACTGTTAAGGTCATTATTTGAAATTATAGATTGATTTACTGTTAGGTTTGTTTCTGAAATGTTTTTTACATTATTGGTAATTAATGATTCATTGACACTGTTGTAATTAATTGTTGAATTATTTATTTCGGCATTCATATTATTTTCAATAATGTTGTTGGCATAATTATTGTAGATTTTTGAATTATTTATGAATAAATTGTTATCATTGAGTATAACGTTATTTTTAATTTCATTTTGGGTTATGCTTAGGTTATTAACAATTAAGTTTTTGTTATTTGTCAAAATATTTAATGATTTTTCATTTAATATCAGGGTATTATTTATTGTTAAATTAGTGTTTTCATTTACAATAGTTGAACCACTAAGTGCAGTATTGTTTTTAAACGTTGAATTAATTATATTTACTGCGGTTGATCCAAAACTATGTAATGTGGATTCTGTACTGGCGTAATTATTTTCGAAAATACAATTTTCAATATTTATGTATGTGTTGTTGATTAAATTTTCTGTTGTGTAAATGCTACTTCCTGATTTGAAAGCATAATTGTTATTGAAAGAAGAGTTTGTAATATTCATTGAACCTTCATTAAATATTGCACCACCACCAAACATATTTTCATCAGTAGAAGTATTATTTTCGAAAATACAATTGTTTACAATTAAGGTACCACTATTTGATAATGCTCCACCTATGTTAAAATTCATATTTCGTATGGTTAGGTTATTTAATATTAAAGTGGTTCTTTTATCAATATTTGCAAATTTTCTTCTATTGTTTCCATCGATTATGGAATTATTTCCATTCAAAACAATTATTTTTTCAATTTGATTAGTATTTTCGGTATTAAAAGTATTTCTTAAGTTATATGTTTTTGTTTCGAAGTTAATTTCATTATATTTCTTTTCGGAATTAGTAACATTTGATAATGCACTTTTTAAAGTATTGTCACTATTTACATTTTGAATATAACTGTCTTCATTGTTTTCAATTGTTTTGCTTTGAGAGTTATGATCTATTTTATTAATTTCTCTGTCTGTGTCATTGGGGTTTGTTGCATATATGCTATTACAAAGTAATAAAATACTTAGTAAAAGTATAATGAATATAGATTTTTTATTAATCTTCATTTCTTGTTTTTAAAACTCCTGTACAATTTATAAAAAAAATATAGTCATATTAAACAATGACTATAATTAATAATATTTATTATATTATTTATATTTTTATTTATTTTTTATTATTTTTTTTATAATTTTAATAGGGGGTTGGATGTTTTTTTAATAATAAACTCGTTCTTTTGTTGAATGATAAGTATTTATTATATCTTTTGTATATATAATAACTAAATAAACGATTTATATACATGATAGTGGTGGGCTATGACTGAATTTAATAAATGCACTTGTGTTAAAGTTAATAAGGATAAAATGGATTTAATTAAAGCAAAAGGTTTAAATTTACAAGATTTATTGGATAAAGCTATGGATGCAGAATTAAATCTTTCAAATGTCTCTGATGTTCAACAAAAAATGGATGATTTATCCTTAAAGATTGAAAAGCTAAAAAAAGAAAGAGATGCTTCTATTAAAGATTGTGAAAAAAAAATTGACATCTTGATGAAAAATCTTTTGGAATCTAAAGAAAAAGAGGAATTATATTATAATAAGCAGATTCATTTTTTAGAATTAGAATTAGAATATTTACAAAAACACTATGATGAATAATTTTTTGAAATATAGATTAAAGGTGATTGTATGAAAAAAATGGGTTTTGGAATGATGAGATTACCATTAACGGATAAAAATGATTTAAAAAGTGTGGATCAAAATCAAATAAATGAAATGGTAGATAAATATATGCAAGCAGGTTTCAACTACTTTGATACAGCATATCCTTATCATGATGGTGCAAGTGAAGTTGCATTACGTAAAGCAGTTGTAGAAAGATATCCAAGAGATTCATTTGTAATTGCAGATAAATTACCACTTTTTTTAATAACTGAAAATGAACAGTTGGAACCTATTTTTCAGGAACAACTGGAACGTTGTGGTGTTGAATACTTTGATTATTATTTATTACACAATGTAAGTGCTTTTTCCGAAGCAGGCTTTGTTGGTGTAAATTCATTTGAATTTGCTTTAGAAAAGAAAAAAGAAGGTAAAATCAAACATTTGGGATTTTCAACTCATGCTAATGCAGAATATATAGAAAATATTATAAAAGAACATCCTGAATTGGAATTTATACAATTGCAAATAAATTATCTTGACTGGGAAAATGATGCTATTGAATCAAAAAAATGTTATGAAGTAGCTAGAAAATATAATCTGCCTATACTTATTATGGAACCCCTTAAAGGTGGGTTTTTAGTAAATATTCCTGAAGAAGCCGAAAAGTTAATTAAAGAATATAATGATGAAGAACCTGTTACTTGGGCTTTAAAATATGTTTCAAGTTTAGATGGTGTTTTCATGGTTTTAAATGGGGTAAGTAATATTGAGCAGATGGAACAAAATATTCAAATTATGGACAATCTTGAAGAAATAACCGATGAAGAAATTGAAATTATTTCTAAAGTGGTTGGAATTATTAATAGTCAAATAACAGTTCCTTGTACGAAGTGTAATTATTGTCTTAGTTCTTGTCCAAAAAATATTAATATTCCTAAATTATTTGACTGGTACAATAATGAAAAAATCGAAAATAATGAGGAGTTTACTGCAGTTGGAAATGCATATAGAAATTATTCAAAAATAGAAAATAATTCAATTGCTTCTGATTGTATTGCTTGTGGATTGTGTGTTAAAGAATGTCCACAACATATCGATATTCCTGAAGTAATGAAAGATGTTAAAAAAACTTTTGAAAAACCATTATACGGTTTTACAAAAGAATAATTTTTCATTTTTTTTATATTTTAAAGAAGTTTTTTGTATTGGTTGTTACTATTTTTCCTAATTCTTCGAAGTCCATATTCTTTTCTTTAGCTATTCTTTTTAATATGTGGGGTAAGTATTTAGGATCATTTCTATTCTTTTTAGGTTTTGGATTTAAATCTCTAGGTAATAAAAAAGGACCATCAGTTTCAATCATTAATTTTTCTGGAGGAATGATTTTTATTGCTTTTAATAAATCATCATTTCTACGTTCATCACAGATCCATCCGGTTATACCAATATAACAACCTAAATCCAAATAATCCTCTGCTTCATATTTAGTTCCAGTAAAACAGTGAACTACTGAATTTGAAGCTATTTGTTTGTGTTTTTTCATAATTTTTGTAAAATCATCATAAGATTCTCGATCATGTAAGAATAAGGGCATATTCAGTTCTTCTGCTAGTTCAATCTGTTTTTCAAACCATTTTCTTTGAACTGGTTGTGGAGAAAAATTTCTATTATAATCTAATCCACATTCACCTATTGCAACAACACAATCTTCTTTTGCTAATGTTTTTAATGTTTCAATTGTATTTTCGTCACATGTTTTTGCATCATGAGGATGTACACCACAGGTTGCATAAACAATGTCGTTATGTTGACTGGCAAATTCAACTGCAGTTTTACTTGAATTAATACTACTGCCCGTTATTATCGCTTTTGAAACTCCCACTTTTTTTGCTTCTTCCATAACTTCTATTCTATCTTTATTGTATGATTTATGCATTAAATTAAGTCCAATATCTATTAGTTCCATAATATTTATTCCTTTTATTTAATTAAGATTTTTTATTTATCTCAATAATTATATAGGTTTTGGTAAATATACCATTTCATATAAACCCTTACCCAGAGGTATAGTTAAATTAGCTTCAATATATGCTGCAATAATTAATAAAATTGCTATTATTACTATCATAATTAAAACATCTGAAAGCATTTTACAACATATTTCAACATGTTCAACAAATATATCATTTCTATTTTCCTTACTTATTTTTATACCACTGATTAGTACGAAAATTGCATGAGTAACTCTAAAACCAGCCCCACATGCTAGAACGATTGCAAACAATTCTATTATTCCATGAGGTAATGTGAATGATATGAAATAGAACAGATTTGTTGCACAAGCAGAATAACCTATTACTAATGCATTGAAAATTAAGAGGTAGGTACTCATTGTACTGAAATATAATCCTCCAAATATCATATTCATTGCTACTGAAAAATTATTTATGAACAATGATACTGTCTCAAGTTTAACAGTTCCTTGTTTGACACCTTCACTTAATCCTTGAACTGAAGGTAAGACAATCGGTTGGAATAGTCCTGCATAAAAGTAACCTATAATTAAAAATATGATAAATATGAATAATGAGAGTATTACATAATATTTCATCCTCAACATAAATTTTAAAACAATATTTTTTGAGTTTCCAGAGTTTTCATTACCATAATCATATTTATTATTGCATATGAGTGCAATATATTTGACAATAATATTACTTGTGAGTGCAGTTACAAAGAAAAATGTATAACTGGGACTGATAAAATACAAAGTACAACTAATGATGAAGTATATTAAATAAGATACTTTCGAATAACCTTGTAAAATACATGATGATAAAACAATGGTTAAAAGAAGTATCAACGGTAGTTCTAAATCTAATATCTCAGTAAAAGCAATATTTGTACCCCATGCACAAAATGAATATATTATTAGGGCAATAATACTTGTTGCAATGTAATAAATGATATTTTGATTGTTTACGTCATTATTTGAATTTTTTATAGATTGATTTTCATTTTTTTCTTTCATTAATGTTTCATTGTTATTAAAAAAGATAATTGGACGATTATCTTCTGAATATTTTTGATTGTTTTCTTTTTCTTTATTCATTTTAAACATCTTTTTTCTTTAAAAAATATAATCTATAAACTTTAGAAATATAAATAAATATTTTTAAAATCATAGTATTAAAATTTATTATTTAAAAGAATAAGAGGTTACTTGAATGAAATTAATTATGTTGGGTACGGGTAATGCATCAGCCACAGCATGTTATAATAGTTGTTTTTTATTATCTGAAAACAATAAACATGTTTTGGTTGATGGTGGTGGAGGTAGTAATATATTTAATCAACTAAAAGCTGTTGGTTTGGATTGGAAATTGATAAATAAAATTATTGTTACTCATAAACATATGGATCATTTAATAGGAATTTTATGGATTGTTAGAATGGCATGTCAACACATTAATCGTAATGAATATGAAGGAAATCTTTATATATATTCTCATAATGAAGTAATCTTTTTAATTAAGGATTTTATGAAAAAATTTTTAGAAAAACGTGATTTTGAACTATTAAATAAAAGATTATTTTTGATTGAAGTAAAAAACAATGAAACAATTGTGATTAATGATAAAAAAGTTACTTTCTTTGATATATGCTCAAAAAAAGCAAAACAATTTGGTTTTCAAATAGAATATGAAGAAAATCATAGATTAACTTGTTGTGGTGATGAACCTTTTAATATATTAAATAAACAATATTTGGAAAAATTAGATTGGTTAATTCATGAAGCATTTTGTCTTAAATCAGAAGATTTCTTGTATAAACCATATGAAAAGAATCATTCAACGGTTGCAGATGCATGTGCAATAGCTGAAAAATTCAAGGTAAAAAATTTGGTTTTATATCATTCTATTGATAAAAATATAGAAAATAGAAAAGAATCCTTTTTGTCTGAAGGTGAAAAGATTTTTAAGGGAAAATTATTTGTTCCCTATGATTTAGAAATAATTACTCTTTAATCTCTTTTAATAACAATTTCAATGGTTGAAACATTTGTTTTATTACCATCGTCATGAATTATTTCTTCTGTAGAAATTTTTATTTGATTATCATATGCATCAGTTATGAACCTATTTGTAACAGTTTCAGCTACATCTACAGCTTTCCTAATTGTTTTTCCTTTAGCTTTAATGG
>NZ_JAEELZ010000086.1 GCF_016282985.1 Methanosphaera sp. | reverse complement strand
AATAACATGCCAACTGAAGAACAAGAAAAATCCGTTGAAAAATATGAGAATGAATTGATAAAACTTATTTATGACGAAATAGATTATGAAAAAACAGAAAATATGACAAAACTCCAAAAACGCATAATGAATAAAAAAACAGATGAAAAAGAAACTATACGACATTTAACATGTGAATTTAAAAATCTTTATGAAAATCCTAAGTTAGTTAAATTTAAAAGTAATAAAATAATTGGTGCTGAAATTAATGAGCAAGACCGAGTTTTAATCACTGATGAAAATTATCCCATTATGCCTCAAGAAGGAATAGTTGTTCAGAAAAAACAAAAAGAAATAATAATTGAGTATTGTAATGATAACTTTCTAAAACGAGCTCTTCCAGAATTATGCAGAATTGATTTATATGTAAAAGAAAGTACATACAATCGACAACTTGAAAATTTAGAAAATCTTACACCTAACGGAAAATATGCATTACATTTCGCATTAAATCATGAAAACCCCAAAAATAATAATAAAATAAAAAATATTAATTTTTATGATTCCGAATTGAATATTCCTCAACGTGAAGCTGTTGAAAAAAGTTTAAATAGTAAACACTTCTTTTTAATACATGGTCCATTTGGAACTGGGAAAACAAAAACATTAATTGAAATCATAAGACAAGAAGCACTCGTAAAAGAAAAGATATTAGTAACTGCTGATAGTAATGCTGCTGTCGATAATATTGCAGAAAGATTAAAAGATACAGATTTGAAAATAATTCGAGTAGGAAACGATAAAAAGATTAATAAGGAAATTAAAGAATATTCATTATCCCTACAAACCAAAAAACATCCTCTTTATCAAAAAATTGAAGAAAATAAAAACAGTTTATCAGACTTATATAAAAAATTAAATGAAAATGATATTGAACCTCAAGAAGTTAATAACATTAAATTTAAAATAAAACAAAAAAACGAAGAAAACAACGAATTATATTCTCATATCCACAAAGACATCATTGATAACCATAAGATAATTTTAACTACCAATACATCTGCTTCTTTAGACATGTTAACTGATTATCCTTTTGAGGTAGCAATTATAGATGAAGCATCGCAAACAACAATACCTAGTGTTCTAATTCCTATTGCAAAAGCAAGTAAATTTATTTTAGCGGGTGATCCGAAACAATTACCTCCAACGGTTACCAGTAATAATAAAGAACTAAAGAAAACCTTGTTTGAGATTTTGCAAAAAAATTTTCCTCAACAACAGAGATTATTAAATGTTCAAAACAGAATGAATGAAATACTTATGGAATTTCCAAATAAAGAGTTTTATAATAATAAATTAAAATGTGGTGAAGAAGCAAAAATTTATTTCCTTAAAAAAAATGAAGATCCATATCATCATAAAAGCCCAATACTTTTTATTGATACTTCATTTGAAAAAAATAATAATGAATCACAGTATAAAAATTCAACATCAATATATAATAATTTAGAATCAAAAATAGCATCAAAAATTGCTAAAAGATATAATCAGTCTGGTATCCCCAAAAGTGAGATTGGAATTATAACGCCATATGTTGACCAAGTTAATTTAATAAAAAAACATACATCAGTGAATGTTGATACAGTTGATGGTTTCCAAGGAAATGAAAAAGATATAATTATAATATCAATGGTTAGAAGTGGCACTACAAAAGATATACAATTTATTGCAGATTCTAAAAGATTAAATGTAACACTTACACGTGCGGGAAAAAAATTAATTATTATTGGAAACACAAAAACATTAAAACAAAAAAAGATTTATAAAAAAATGATTAAATTTTGTAAAAACAATAATGCACTACGATATTATGACAAAAACCTTTTTTAAATTAAATTTCTAACTATATCTTCACCTTTATCAGTTAATCTATACAATCTACCCTTCCGGACTTCAGGATTGATACATTCAACTAGTTCATGCTCTTTTAATTCCCCAAGAACTTTTGAAATATGGTTTGTTCTAATCCCAGAATCATTAGCAATGGCAGTTGGTATTTTAACATCACCCTCCAAAGCTTTCATTACTTTTGTCCTATATTTTGAGATTTGTACATAGCTGATTTCCGTTAACATTTCATCTGACAATTCCATACTATCACTTATGAACTTCTTACAAAATAAATTGTATCATTATCATAGCTACTTAGCGCATCATATGCTGCCTGAGTCATAAAGCGGAATTTACCGAAGACTCCATAATCTACGCCCATAAATACTGGCTCTGTTGATTTTGCCAAATACATTTGTATTCCTCCAGAATGTTTTAATGGTATCACTGAATATGGTCAAGTGATTCAATATCCCATGAGCTTCCATTATACTCTTTAATGGCCATGAGTGAGCTTGTGACAATAGCTACACGATAACCTGCACTAACGCCTGTTGGTAATGTATTAGTTGTTCTTATTTCATCTACTGGTAATTTCCATCCAGTTTCCTCATCACTACCAACACCCGTATCACCTTTAGGTCCTGTATCTCCAGTATCTCCCTTAGCACCAGTATTTCCAGTATCACCTTTAACTCCTTGTGAACCGGTATCACCAGTATCTCCTTTATTTCCAGTTGCTCCGGTGTCTCCTTTT
>NZ_JAEELZ010000085.1 GCF_016282985.1 Methanosphaera sp. | reverse complement strand
TTCCATCATAGCAGGAGTAATTTCAATACTATTGTTACTACCAATATACACGTTTTCTACTGGGTTACCGTCAAATACAGCAGTGATGTTAATTGGACTTCCAGTTACAGGCGTATAAGGAACTTTAACAATACCTTCATCAGTAGTGTTTACTGTGTCATTGAATAAAACATTACCTTCTTTATCAACAATAGTTATGTTAATTGGTTCGTTAGGAACGTTAGCAGTACTATTCTTGAGAGTGATTGTTGCAATAGTTTCATTATGAGCTACAGGATTACCTGAATCAATTTCAATAGTAGTTGGAAGTTTTTCAACTTCGAAGTCATCTTCACCTTTAGCAGAATTATAACCACTATGTTCATCAGGAACAAAAGTAGCAGTCACAGTAACATTCTTACCAACAGTAGTGTTAATAAACTCACTAGTAAATGTAGTGTTAGTATTACCATTAGGAATTACTATATCCACAGCAGGAGTACCATCACTAAATTCTAAATGAATTGTACCGTTATTAACCGGCTTATTATTAGCATCAGTAAGGTAAACAGTAATCTTACTAGTACCATTAATAACAGTATCATCAGCACCAACACTTATCACAGTATCAATAGATTGTACATCGTCACGTTTTGTTTCGTTTTGACAATCTTTAAATACGTATGTTTTTCCGTTGTATACGGCAGTGTAAATGATTTCACCATCTGTTACAGGTGTGTATCCTACAGTTATACTTCCATCAGGACCTGTAATTACGGTAGTAGTGTTTAAGTTATTACCATACTCATCAACGATAGTAACAGTTACTTCTGCATCTTTTATTCCGTTAGGGGCTATATTACCATTCACATCATATAATGTGAATATAGCTGTTGTTGGAACATGTGCAGTAATTTCATCTCCAGTATCTATTGTAATGTTTGTTGGAGCTTCTTGAACAGTTAAATCATTAACATCACTAGATTCAACATAAGTATCGTTACCTGCATAAGTTGCAGTAATCTTGTTCATAGTTGTATTTTCTATTTTAATTTCTGCAACTCCATTTGTGGTAAACTTACCATCTTCACCAGTAGTTACTTCAATAGGTTCATCCAAGCCAGGTACTGTAATGTTTAGTTTTGCACCAGGAATAGCTGCTCCACTATCTGTTTCAGTTAATGTACCTGTCACGACAATAGAATCTCCGACAGTGATTACTTCAAGGTCATCTAAGGAAGTAGTTGTTGGAATCTTATCTGCATTGAAGCCTTTAGTTACTTCTTCGGATTCATTATAATTTTCTGTACCAAGATATTTTGCTACAACATCATAATGACCAGACCTATCTGCAATATAATCCGGATACTCGAAAGTACCGTCAGAATTAACATCAACCTCTTCAATAAATGAAGTACCATTTTCACCAGTAATAGTTAATCTTACTTTACCTTCAGTAATTGGAGTACCTTCGGCTTCATCAAGAACTATACCAGTTATAGTTGGTTTATCCCTAACTGTTACATCATCAATATCATCTAAAGTCAATGTTACATTTCTTTTAAGAACATTGAATTTAATTGAATTTACTGATGCGTTGAATCTGTCAGTTAAACCAGCATATTGTACATAAACTGTGTGTTCACCTACAGGCAAATTAGGTGTTACAAAAACATCATATACACCATCAACGACACCATCCGGGAATTCGATGTATGTTTCGTTTTCCGGATCATCAAATCTTATTATCAATGAACCATTAGCGCCAACATTTTCATAATCTTTCACAGTACCGCTTATATCTACCGGATCAAAAACGGGAACATCGTCACAGTTAACTTCCGTGGTTGTGTTTGTGATTTTGTACACTGTAAATAGATAAGTCTTGTTAAGGAAGTGCTTATCTGAGGTATATTTAAGAGTTGCCGTAGTATTATAAGTTGTAAACTTATCTACAGGAATAATTAATGTAGCTTTTGAATTAACAACATTATCCTCTTCACCACAAATAAGTTCATCACCAACGTATATTTTGATGGTACCGTTTTTAACTCCACCTTCCTTAACCAAGTCTGCATAAACAGCTCTTAAGTCAAATACAACTTCAGTAGTATTTGTAGGACCATCCGTATCATTTAATGTTACGTTTATGATAGGTACAGGAGTATTAGTACCAATTAATGGAATTTCACTTTCTTCAGTAAATGTTTTCTTTTCACCATTTAATGTGAAAGAAATTTCGTGATCCAACGTGTTGTCAATATAAGTGTTTCCTATCATGGTAGGATTAGTGTATTCATCACTTGCCAACATATCCCTGTAATTATTGGTGTTGTTCTCAAAGTAATTGTTTTTAAAAGTTACATCACCAAACATTACTTCAATATCATAGTTTGTTTCACCGGTAATAGTATTGTTATAAAATTTATTGTTTTCAAATACTGTATCCTCTGTGAATGCAAAGAAACCTATAGTACTACCCCTACCAGTGTTGTTAATAAAAATACTGTTTTTTACGGTAGCACTTCCTTCTTCCATGAAGAACAATGCACCATTACCTGCACTGTAATCATCTGATTCATCAGATGATGTCATGTTGATAACTGTAACATTATCCATAGTTACAGAACCACCACTTTCTACAACTAATCCTCCAAATACATGTGCATAACCATTAGTTATTTCTGTATCTTCTACAATTAATGTACCTTCATTAATGTTGAATACAGCACCTGTGTTAGCAGTCATATCTGTCAATCGTGAGTTTTTAACTGTTGTTTTACCTTCAGTATATATTGTTCCACCATAGTATTGATTACCTTGATCTTCTGCAATTATTACATTACTAATTGTAACATTATCCAGTTCAACATTACCTTTCAGGTTAGCAACAGCTCCTCCAAATTTAACTGCTTCCAAGTTTGTAAAATCACTATTTGTAATTGCAATTTTACCGCCTTCCTGGTTGATTATTGCTCCACCTTCAGTGTTTGCTTTAGCTGTGTCAATTGTAATATTGTCTACAGTCATAGTACCTTTTATGTTAGAAATTACAGCACCATAATCCCCTTCAATATTGTTAAATACACTGTCAGTTATGATAACCTCTGAACCATTAGACCAGATTGCTCCACCATATAATGCATCAGCATCTCCAGTATTTGTAACAGTAATATTATTGAATGTACAATTCTGGATAATTACCTTTCCAGGAGGAGTTGTAATTGCATTTCCATTCCATGGGTCACTTGGAGTAGGTGCACCACCAGGGTATGTTGCTATTGCTCCACCATAATTTAATGAGTCACAGTTAGTGAATGTACAGTTAATTACTGTTAAATTTCCACGGTTATCAATTGCACCACCAAGAGTAGCTGTATTCCCATCCGGATGATATTGTCCACTTGCATTACCATCCTTGAATTCAATATTTTTAACTGTGATACTGAATTCCGGTTCAATACTTAACATGTTGGTTCCACCGTGACCGTTCTGTCCAGACCATATTATATGTTTTCCTTCTTCTCCAATGATACTATATGATTTTGCCCCATTGGAAATTTGACCATTTGAATTATATGGACCATATGGTGCAAAACTTGTATATTGATCACTAGCCCATAATGCATTTCGTTCAGAGATTATGATAGCTTCATCGGCATCATTATCTGTTATTACATAAATAACATTTCTAGTGTTTGTTACAAGTTTTTGAGCAAAGTTCATATTTGTTGGATATCTCAGGGTACCTAATTGACTTCCACTAATAGTACCATAAGGAGTATCATAGAAAGTAAATGTGTAAGGATCTTGTTCTTGAGCTATTCCATCCTTATTTGGTCCCCATCCACTTGGACTTACATATATGTAATTTGGATTATTAACAGTTGGTGTTCTTTTAACAGCCGCATTGGAAGATTGTATTGCCGGTGACTTTGTAATAGTATTTGTGTTTGTCTTTGTCTTATTATTAACCTTCTCAATAGTTTTCTCTTTTTCATTCAAATTATCGCTTTTTACAGTTTCATCAGCCACGTCTTTTGATACGGAATCATAAGATGTGGTTGAAACTTCTGTATGTTTAACTATTTCTTGTGTTTGTGTATTATCAACATCGGCTGCACTTATGGCTGTTAAACCGACGAGTAATATTATTGTAATAAGAAGAAATGTTAAACCTGTTTTAATATGAAATTTCAAAAGAGGTTCCTCCTATTATATAAGTAAATTTTTTATTTTTTTATTTACTCACGATTATTATATTAGACAAATAAGTTTAAATATTTATCTTTATTCAATTTTAAGAAATAAATAGCAGTATTTTTCATTATCAATCATGACAATTATTACTTTTTTAAATTAAGAAACTTTTTGACCAAACGTAATACTTTAAACATTGAGAATACTTTATTTATTTTTATGGAAAATATCCGATTATATTATAAGAATTCCTAAACATATACAAAAAAATGTGATTAATTATAAAAAAATTTGATAACTTACGAACTTTACTATTTGAAATTTGTTCAATAAGATATGTGAAAAAGTATACAAAAACTGTATTAAATTTATGTTATTAAGTTAATAATCAGGTTTAGTTCGATTAAAATAAAAATATTAACATTTAATAATTTAACAGAAAAAAAAATAATTTAAAAATAGTTAAGTGGAGGGGATAAATTAAAATAAATAATCATATTATTTATTCATTTTTCCATTGTGTGTATCCACAACGACCACATGCGTATCTGTCACCGTGGTCTGCCATGAATATACCGTGTGAACATCTTACACATTCTGGGTTTTTTCTTACGATTTTACCGTCTACTACATCGTATAATTCATATTTTTTTGACATCTGTTTCTAACCCCTTATAATTATACTTATTCTGCATCTTCAGCTGCTTCTTCAGCTGCTTCTTCTTCTGCAGGTTCTTCTTCTGGTTCTTCGTTTTTAGCAATTACTGCTTTTGGTTCAATTTCTTGTAATTTTTCTACGGAATCGTACACTTTTGCTAATCCAACTGCTTTTGTAGCTCCATAGCTAGGCTTCATGTTGTCCACCACGAGGAGATCGTTGGATGAGTCTTCGAGTGCTACAATTTTGTGTTTTACATCTAAAAGGTTAGGTGTTCCTTCACTAGGGTAGTCACATTCAAATTCAATTTCAGTCCTGTTTAATAATGGGTTTTCTTTTTTTGATAAGATTTTTATTTCCATATTATCGTTATTCCTTAATTAATTGTTTATAATAATTTAAAGCTCGTTCATAAGCTTCATTAACTTTTACCAATACAACACCTTCATTTGGTTGTCCATATAAAATGAAAGTATCGTTTGGTGAGTTTATTACACAAGGTATCACTGCCAGGTCTTCTTCTCCATTTACTTGTATTATTAATGGATTATTTTTTGAAGCTTCCTTGATTGATTCAATGCATACTTCAATAAATTCCTCAGTTAATACTCCTGCTGGATTATCTACATATTTTATGTTATTTGTATGATCTAAGTTATGTTCTATAGGTTCTCTTTTTGTTAGGTTATCAACTATGCATATTTGTGGTTGTATACCATTTTCAAACAGCTTCATTGATGTAACGTCACCTATAGATATAATCAGTTTATCTTCTTCTAATTGTTTTTGTAGTGATTTTTCAATTAAGTTAACAGATTTGTGCAATTCACCGAAGGGTTTCCTAAGTTCCTTTCTTAAAGATTTTGGTAGTCTTAGCACAATTGGTTCTCCTTATTTTTTTCTTACTTTTAATGCGTATCTTCCCGGTGAAGTAATGTTTAGCTCCTGGGCTAACTCTGATTCATCAGGGTCAATCACTACTATTAATCCTGTCCAATCAGCTGATGTTTCTGTTCCACATAATGGACATGTCTTATCAAATGACACATAGTTACATCTTGGACATGCTCTTTCAGCCATGATTAATTCTCCTTAAACTTGTTCATACTTATTTTTTGGATTTCTGTTTTTCTTCTTCAATCCATTCGAAACGACCTAATCCAGGTTGTCTCATTGTTAAACCAATTTTACATTCTTTTGTAGAATTTCCTTTCATACTTAATGCTACTATTCTTGCTCTTACATAATCTGTTTGTTCAAGTGATTTGTTTGTTTCGTTTGCCACAAGTGCTCCACGTCTTTCATCATAGGTGATGTAGTCGTTGGTTACCTGTGATACGTGTACTAAACCATCCAATGGACCTATTCTTACAAATGATCCGAATTCAATTATCTCGATTACTTCACCGTCAACCACTTCATGTAGTGTTGGTGTGAAGAATAATGCATTAAATGTTACGTGATAAAATGCTGAGCCATCACCTATTACCACTGTACCTTCTGAATGTTCAAGTACTTCTGTAACTGTGATAAGGATACCTAACTTTTTATCTAGTTTTCCTACATATTTTCTGTTAAGTATTTCAGCTGCCACTTCTTCTAATGGTCTATCAAACATATTAGGTGGTACTCTTACTGTATCTTCTATAGTTGCTATTTCGTACACTTTGATACCTCACATATGTTTATTCATATTTTTCTTTATATAATTCAATAGCATGTAAAACAGCTTCTTTTGCAGCCTGGTTGTCTTCCCATCCTTTAACTTCAACTGTTTTATTTTCTAATGCTTTGTATTGACTGAAGAAATGTTCAATTTCTTTCAAGTAATGTTCTGGTAATTGAGAAATATCAGTTATATCAGCAAATCTTGGGTCTTCTACTGGTACTGCTAATAACTTATCGTCACTGTCTCCCTGGTCAATCATTCTCATAATACCGATTGGTCTTGCTTCAATGATACATCCAGGAAATGTTGGTTGATCCATTATTACCATTACATCAAAAGGATCTCCATCTTCCCATAATGATTTTGGCATGAAACCATATTCTGCCGGGTAGTGGAATGGTGAAAATAACACTCTGTCAAGAGCTAATGCTTCTTTTTCTTTGTCATATTCATATTTGTTTCTTGATCCTGTTGGAATTTCTACAACTACTGTGATTTCTTCAGGTACATTGCTTCCTGATTCTATGTCTGTCCAAAGATTCATAGTTTTTCCTCCAATATCTCTTACTGTTTTTAAGAGTTTATCTAAATACTTATATAGTATTTACATAACCGTCTACTTCTAAGAATCTGTGTTGTCTTAGGTATACAACAGTAATTCCTCTTTTTTTAGCTCTTTTTCGAAGAATTTTATCATTTGTACATAAGACATCCATATCCGTACAAAGATTTAGTAACAGGTTATCGACGTGATCTGTTTTATCAACATGTGCTATGATAAAATCATCACTTTGTGCTATTTGTAGTGCAATACTACAAGCAATTTTATCTTTTCCTTTAACTTTCTTCTTCAAAGATACTAGTTCATCGATTACAATTGATGGTACAATTAAATCATAATATGATGGCAGCAATAATTTTAATTCTTCCACCACATCAACGCCTAATTGAATCATCATCATCAAAAATTTGTATCAACCACTGCCTTATGCTTTGATGATACCATAACCAATAAGCCTCCATCTAGCTCCTACTCTACGGCTTAAAGCTACACGTTGACCTTCTTCTGCACATACAGGTAACTTAAGTTGTACATCTACCTCATTGTCTCTTGCACTTGTTACAAGACCAACAGTAGTTGAAGTACCAATATTTATCATTAAGTTTTCAGAAGAATGTATCGGTTCAACATCAGTTTCGTTTTTAGTACCAACAACCCTATCAAGTAAATGTGTTTGCATAGTAAATTCTTGAATGGTTGGTGGTAAAGTTCCAGGTTTTCCTGCAATAGAACCGGACAATGAATCTGCCTTGGTAAGTGCCGGATCCAATAATAATGCAACACCAATCAAACCTCCAGGAGCAACTTCATCAACGAAGTTATCAGCTGCTTCCAGTCCTGTAATAGTACTGGTCAAGCTTCTCCATTCAGATTTACCTTTCTGTTTAATCTGAATTCCAGGTTTAATTTCTATATCATCACCGACTTTGAGTTTTCCTTGAATGAGAGAACCACCAATGATTCCACCATTAATCTTCTTAGGATGTGTACCCGGTTTGTTTATATCAAAAGATCTTGCAACGAATAATTTAGGATTTTTACGTAAGGATCTTCTAGGTGTTTTGATATGTCTTTGAATTGTTTCAATAAGAATATCAATATTTGCACCTTGCTGAGCAGATATAGGTATAATCGGTACACCTTCTGCACAGGTTCCCTGTACAAACTCTTTAATCTCATGATAGTTTTCTATTGCTTTTTCCTTAGTAACCGTATCAATCTTGTTTTGTACCACGATAACATTTTTTACACCGATAACATCCAATGCCATAAGGTGTTCTTTTGTCTGTGGTTGTGGACATGGTTCATTAGCTCCTATAACCAATATTGCCCCGTCCATTATAGCTGCACCGGAAAGCATTGTTGCCATAAGGGTTTCGTGCCCAGGTGAATCTACAAATGATACTTTTCTAAGTACTTCCGTTTTAGAACCGCAGTGTTCACAAGTTTCTTCAGTAGTGTAACATTGAGGTGAATCACATTCATTACAAGTTCTGAATGTAATGTCAGCATAACCTAACCTTATTGAAATTCCTCTTTTTGCTTCTTCACTGTGTGTGTCAGTCCATATTCCTGATAAAGCTTTTGTAAGAGTAGTTTTACCATGGTCTACGTGACCTACTAATCCAATGTTTACTTCGGATTGTACTTTCATTAGTTACACCTCCATAGATAATAAATTATCAAAAAGTAGTAGATAATTTAGTACCTATTCTTCTTGTACTTCTTCTTCAGGTTCTGCAAAGATTTCAGCTAGTGTTTGTTCTCCTCTTTCTGAAACTTTTACGTTGATTTGTGAGATATCGTCTGCAATAGTGTTTCCACGTACAGTTTTTCTTCTTCTTAATCCTTTTTTGGTAGGTTTGAATCCTACACCTTCACTTACTAAACTTTTGAATCTTCTGGTACCGTCAACATCAGGTTTCATTGGGAAACCGTTTTTGTCACTACCACCAGTGATTGTGAGTTTGTAACCTTTAAGTCCTAAAACTCCACCGTTGAATTCGTCTCCAATTTTAAGACCGTTTACGATTTTTGCATCTTTGTCATCTAATTCTAATTGATAAGTTTCATCTGCATCTGATACTACTACTTTATATGCCATTATAGGCCTCCGTTTATTATTTTTAAGTATTGTTTATTGTAGTTACTTAATCCTACATCACTAATTGTAATATATTAGTAAAAGTCTTCATATTCATCTTCATCCAAAGTGTCAAGTTCACTCCAATCAGTGTTTACAACTCCCCAATTTGGATCTTCACTCTGTTGTTTGATTTCTTTTAGCTCATCAAGAGTTAGAAGCTCATCATCCAACATTTTATCCCCTAATTCGTTAAGTACAGCCATGTAATTTCGTTCATCCATGTCAACATACAGGACATCGCCTTCTTCAAAGTCTTTCTCAAATGTAGCATCAGCTATTGCCATTGCTACCTTGGAACCTCTCGCAGCTTTAGGAAGGCTTTCACCATTATCCTCCATACTTTCTACACGACCAACATACATTCCCTTATCATTTATTAATGTAGCGCCTTTTTCAATAATACCGGACATTATTTCAACACCAGCTATTGCAGGCTTACTGTTACGGAATACTAATTTTGGTATTATACGTATACTTGATGGACGTACAATGGACTGTAATCTTTCCTTTTTCTGACGTTCCTTTGCAGTTGTAACCCATTCCATGTAATCTTCAGTTAACTGATAAATTACAGAATCCTGGAATACCTGGATATCCTGGCCATTAAGTTCTTCTTCTGCTGATGGAAGTATGTTGACATTAAATGCAACGATAACTCCATACTTAGGATCTTCTTCATACATGATTGATGCATTGATAATATCCCTACGTGAAATATCTCCTATTTCTGCAGATTTGATTGGAACATCCTTCTGATCAAGAATGTTAACTAATGCTTCCAAAGAACCCAATGTGTCTGCCTTAACAATTATACCTATATCATTTGTCTGAATACGTATGTTATCTACTTCTGACAATAAATCTTCTTCAATTCTTAAATTATTGTCATTAGCTACTTTAAGAGGTGAACCACTTACAACATCATCCACTTTAGGTGCTACTATTTTAACACCGGCTGCTGCAACAATTTGGTCAACATCTTCAAACATTGTTTTTGATTCCCTGATTTCTTCCAATGCCTTAGGTTTAAGTAAACTTCTAATTTTTGTAGAAATAACCTTATTATCCTTGGTTAACATCATAATATGGTCATTTTTATTCAAAACACCATCATACAATATTGTATCAATTGTTAAACCAAGACCTTTTTCCTCTTTAACTTCTAAAACTGTTCCTGATGCAGGTGCATCCTCTTCAATTTCAAGTTGTTTTTTAAGGTACTGGTATGCTAAACCTAATAGCATTGTCAACAATTCAGGAAGTCCTTCACCAGTTTGAGCACTGATAGGAACAATAGTAATTTGACTTGCAAAGTTACTTATTCTATCGAAACGCTCTGATTCAAAACCTTCTTCGTGTAGAGTTCCAACAATTTCATATAATTTCTGGTCTAAATCAAATGCAACTTTAGAGTGTTGATTTTGAATTACTTCACTAAATGAAGCATTATCCGTAGAATTCCAACCAGCAATTCTATCTATCTTGTTTGCCGCTACAACAAAAGGTGTTTTTGATGACTTTAAAATATTTAAAGCTTCATATGTTTGAGGTTTAAAACCTTCATTAACATCCAATATCAAAATAGCCAAATCAGCTAAAGATCCACCACGCTTACGTAGTGTTGTAAAAGCTTCGTGACCGGGTGTGTCAATAAAGAATAATCCCGGCAACATATCTTCTATTTTCATTTTTTCTAGAAAATCACCACAGATTGATGATATAACATCCATAGGTATTTCAGTTGCACCAATATGCTGAGTAATTCCACCAGCTTCCTTGGATGCAATAGTACTTCCCCTAATATGATCAAGAAGAGTAGTTTTACCATGGTCTACATGACCTAAAACTGACACTATAGGTGATCTAGTTTCCATTTCTCTATCCCCATAAAAAAACTTATACTCCCACAACAAGTGTAGGACTTGAATAAATTATTGTATTATTTAACAGTAGGTTAAATACATTGTTCTATTACCATATTAATTTCTGAAATACTGCAAAATCACTTGAATGTTCTCTGAAAAAACTTTACAATAGTCATATACGTTATCTTGAGTTTAGAACACATACTTATTTGAAATATTGAAATTATCCCAATTAATCAATAAAAAAATTTTATTTTTTTATATTTGCGCAAATTAAAATAAATATTGTTTGGGTTTCTGAAGTTATTGATTAAAATACTAAACTTCAATATTACTAATATCTAGCTAATTACAATAATAGCAAAAAGAGCAAATAAAAGAATTATATTCTCTAATAGCTCTTATTCATATATAATATCTTCATCAGGTAATTCATAATCACAGAATTCTGATTCATCGAAGAATAAACCTATTTCTCTTACTGATGATTCTTCAGAATCTGAAGCATGAATAACATTTCTACCGAGGTCTATTGCATAGTCTCCACGGATTGTGCCAACATCTGCTTCTTTAGGATTTGTTGCTCCAACCATTTTTCTTACTTGAGCTATTACATCATCACTTTCTAAGACCATAGCAAATACTGGTCCTGAGGTAATGTATGAAACTAAATCATTGAAAAATGGTTTTTCACTATGTTCACCATAATGAGTTTTTGCAAGCTCTTCTGAAATCATAAGAGTTTTAGCTGCTATTATTTTAATACCACGTTCTTCAAATCTTGATAAAATTTTACCTGTTAATCTTCTTTTTACTGCATCAGGTTTTAACATGGCGAAAGTTCTTTGTCTCATTGTTTAACCCACTTAACTTTTCTTGGAATTCTACCAAGTTTATTATTTTTTTCACATTTACTACTACAGAAGAAAGAAATTGATCCATCTCTACGGACATACATTTTACCTGTACCTTCTGGAATTTCTTCTCCACAGAATGAACATGTTCTCATTTTTAAACTCCTAAAAATTCTCTAATAATAAAGAATATCATCACAATAAAAAAATTGATAATCAAAGACTCACATACTTATGGAGTTCTGATTTCTTTAGCTTCTCTTATTGTATCTAGTAACATTAAAATGTCGCCTTCTTTGATAGCTCCCATAACGTTTCTAGTGAGTATTCTTCCTTTATCTCTTCCATCAAGTATTCTGCATTTTACTTGCATTACTTCTCCAGTCATTCCTGTTCTTTTTAAAACTTCAATAACTTCAGCTGGAGTACCGTCTTCCATATAATCACCTTATAATTTTGATTGGTTAAATAAAAAATAATTTACCGAAGTGACACTAGAAATTATTTAAAAAAATTAATAGAAAGAATACTTCTTCCATAAATAAATACCCGTTAATGAATATTCAATTTATTATATTAACTTATCTTTTAATTTTGTAAAATTTAAATAAATGCTAAGAGTTCCAACTTCTAAGTAAGATTGATTATTTATTAGTATATTACTCCAATCAGATTAGTTTTTGAGTTCTGCAATTTTTTCAACGATTTCGTTAACTAATTCTTGACCTTCACCAGCATCAATAATACATGCGGATGCAGTGCCAACTTTAAGTCCTGCAGCTTCTCCTAATTCTTCTTTGGTTGGAAGGTATGCGTAAGGAATTTCTTTTTCTTCTGCTAAGATAGGTAAGTGTGCAACAATTTCTGCTGGTTCAATATCTTCAGCAATTACTGCTAATGCAACATTGTTTCTTTCAATGTTTTTAGTAACTTCGTTAGTTCCTTTTCCAATTTTACCTGTGTCTCTTGCTACTTCTAAAGCTTCGTAAACTTTATCAGCTATTTCTTTTGGTACTTCAAATTTTACATATACTGAATTTGCCATTTAATTGTCCTCCAATTATCATCTGGTTTTTTAACCATCCATCCCCATGCTAAAATGTGTATAAGAAATTATAATATATTAAAAAATCCACATACAATCATTTAACACTTCGTTGTCTGATTAAATGACCATTCTACTAAAATATAATTTTATATAATAAAAAATATTCTAATTTAAAACTCCTTAATGAGTGATACTCATTCGCTCACAGTTTTAAGTATGTTAAAAATTAGTTATTTAATACTATGTTTAACAATATATATAAACTTATGTTTGGATTAGAAAGTAAATGATTGTTGTTTAAGAAAATTCAAAATATTTCAAAATAAAATAAAAATTTAAAATAAGTTACACATATATAATAGTAATATAATATTTAAGTGATTTATACAATGAACCCATATGTTGAAATTCTCAGACCTGGTAATGCCATAATGGCTTTAATAGCCGTTGTATTAATGGCAATTATTGGAAAAACTTATTCTATTGGAATCATATTAGGTGCCATCAGCGTATTTATAGCTACTGGTGCAGGTAACACGATCAATGATTACTGTGATAGTGAAATTGATAAAATCAATAAACCAGAAAGACCAATTCCATCAGGTAGAATAACATTAAAAAATGCTTTGTATTATAGTCTGATATTATTTGTTATAGCAACAATTATAGGATTTTTCATATCATTTGAAAATGGCGTTACGGTAATACTCTGTTCCATTCTCATGATATTATATGCATATGATTTTAAACAGAGATGTCTCATAGGAAATATTTGTGTTGCCTTACTTACCGGTTTAACCTTTGTTTATGGTGCATTAATTACTGGAGATGTCTATCTTGGAATATTTTTAGGATTCTTTGCTTTCTTAATGACGCTTTCACGTGAAATAATTAAGGACACGGAAGATATTGAAGGAGACAAAAAAGAAAATGCAAACACTCTTCCTATAAAATATGGTGCAAAAAATGCGGTGATAATTGCCGTTATATTAAATATATTGACTTGTTTACTCAGCCCTATATTATATATTTATAATGTATTTTCAATAGTCTACCTGCTCATTGTTCTAGTAGCTGATATAATATTCATATATTCAGCAATTTTAGCACTTAAAGATCAATCTAAAGAAAACTTACATAAAGTATCGAAACTTATGAAAATAGCTATGTTAATTGCATTTGTATCATTTGCAATTGGTAGTATAATATAATGGTAATGGAGGATAAAAAATAATGGATAATTTAAACGATTTTCTAATGTATGATGAAACCATATTCCAGGATATGACCGTGTTCAATTCAGATTATTTACCAGAAAACTTCAAGTTAAGACAACCACAAATGGCAGAAATGGCATTATCCTTAAGACCTGCACTGAAAAAAGGTAAACCTATCAACAACCTCATACTTGGTCCACCGGCAACCGGTAAAACAACGGCAATAAAAAAATTATTTGAAATGGCTAAAGCTGATTGTGAAGATGAAATAATATGTGTGTATGTAAATTGTCAATTACATTCTACAAAATTTGATATCTTCTCCCAGATACATAAAAAAATATTTGGACATGCCCCTCCTGAAACTGGTGTTCCATTTGCACGTGTATATAATAATATTATGAATGAATTATATGATTCCGAGAAGGCATTGATTATTGCTTTGGATGATATCAATCACCTCTTCCAGGGAAATATGATTAGTGAAATATTCTATGATATACTTCGTGCACATGAATCTTTTGAAGGTGTACGTACTGGAATATTTGCTGTTTTATCAGATATTGATTTTAGATATGTGTTAGACCAGAACGTTGGATCCATATTTAATGCAAATGAAGTAAATTTCAATCCGTATAACTATGAAGAAACTTTTAAAATTCTTCAAGAAAGAGCAAGACTTGGTTTCTTCCCAAATGTTATTAGTGATTCTTTAATAGAAAAGATTACTGATTATACTTTTGAAAACGGTGATCTTAGATTGGGTATTGACTTACTTCGTACTAGCGGTAATAATGCTGAAGTAGATGCTTCACGTGTAATTACAGAAGAACATGTTGATAAGGCAATTGCATCTGCTGGTGGAATAAGTCTTAGATACATTCTTGATAACTTATCTGAAAAAGAACAGGATCTGTTAAAATTCATTACCAGAATAAATGAGAAAAATATTACTTCCGGTGAATTATACAAAGCATATAACCGTGAAAATAAGATAAGTTATGCTACATATAATAGATTAATAAATAAATTAGAGTTTCTTAGATTGATTGATACAACTTATACGGGTACTGGTCAAAAAGGTAATTCTCGTTATGTTTCATTAAGATTTGATGGTAAAGAAATTAGAGATAATTTACCTGGTAAAAAAAGTAGAGTTCGAATAATTAACTAAAAAAGAATTAATAAATTATATAGTACTCATTTAAAAGAATTGAGTCGAATAATTTATTATCTTTTTGACCTGTTTTCTTTTTTTGATTTTTATTTTTGTTTTCATTTTTAAGGAGTTTGAATATTGACATTTTTCATCACTTCAGGAAGTTTTTTTAATAATTTTCATTATACTGTCAATACCACTAATTTCATTGACAATAGGAATAATGAAGATACTGTTATAATTGTAGCTACTGATGCAAGATCATAATCTTTAATCTTGATATCATTAACTATGAAATTTCTTTTTGGTTCTAGAGTTCTTATTTTGTTTTGTCCCATATTTTCTAACATTTTTATCACCTATACTTAAAAAAATTAATCCGTGGAGATGGATTTATCAACGGATTTAATCATGTTTCCATACTTTTTCTATCTACTTCTGTTAATATAAAGGACATCTTAAGGGTCCTGATAAGTAAAAAGGGGTATTGAGAAGTACTATAGGGTGAGCATGAAAAGAAATGTTGGGAGGTAATGATAAGTAATGATAATCATAATGAAAAGTATTCTCTGAAATGAAAAAAAGTAATAAAAGATAATAAAAAAAGTATTAAAAAAATTAAGGGGTCTTGATAAGTAATAAGCAAGGGAAGATGAAAAATACTCCAAAATGTAATAAAAATTAATGAGATTTTAATAAAAAAGCAGAAAAAGTAAGGGGGTTACTGATAAGTAATGAAAATCAAAAAATAAACAAAAACCAATTAAAACAAACAATATTAAAAATTAAGATATAACAACAACCATTAAAATAAAATAAAAAAATTAAAAGTCAATTAAATAAAATAAAATAAATTTATTAAATAAAAATAGTTAAAATAAGTTAAATATTTATTATAGTTAAAAAAACAATTAAAACATCAAAATTTTATAAAACAAATCCTTTAAATACTGTAAATAAATAAAATAAATTTTTTTAAATTTTTAAATTAAAAATAAAGGAAAATACGAGAAACAAAAATTTCAACTTAAAAAAATAAAATATTCTAAAAAAACAAATAAAGATTTAACATAAATAAACATATGAATAAAAACAATCCTAATTTTAAATATTTTGACACTACTGCAGACATCGGAATAGAAACAAAATCCAATGATATTTCAGATGCATTCATAAACTCTGCACTTGGAACAATGAACCTGATTACTGACATTGAAAAAATCCAAACAAAAATTACAAAAGATATTTATATAGAATCTGAAGATGAATACGGATTACTATATGACTGGATAACAGAGTTACTTATTTTACTGGATAGTGAAAATTTCATAGCTTCACAATATGATATAAACATAAAACAGGAAAACAATTTATTTATTCTTCAAGGAAATATTTCCGGTGACATCTACGACACAACAGTATACAATTACAAAACAGAAGTTAAAGCAATCACATATCATGAGATGAATATACAAAAAGAAGATAACAAAATAAAAATCAAATTTATCGTAGATTTATAATACAAAATTAAAAGTATTGAAAAAAACAAAGATTAATAATAGATAAAATTTTAGAAAAGAAAATTAAAAATAAATTCTTTTAATTATTAATAAACTGAGTGAATAAAATGGTAGGTAAAGCGGATTTAGAGAAAATAAGAGATGGAGTTTATGAAATTCCATCATCTGCTAGAAAAGATATGAGAGTACCAGCTCGTATATACTTAGATGATGAATCAGCAAAAACTATTGAAGATAGTGCTATTAACCAAGTGGCAAATGTTGCATGTTTAGAAGGTATACAAAAAAGATCCATAGGATTGCCTGACATACACTTCGGATACGGATTCAGTATAGGTGGAGTAGGAGCATTTGCAGAAAACAATGGTGTTATAAGTCCTGGCGGAGTGGGTTTTGACATTAACTGTGGAGTACGAATGATTAAAACAAACCTCACAGAAGAAGATGTTAAACCTCACATGCAGGAACTGGTGGATGAACTATTTAAAAAAATACCTTCAGGTCTTGGAAGTAATGGTATAAAACATTTAAAAGAAACAGAAATTGATGACGTATTATTAAATGGTGCAACCTGGGCTATAGAAAATGGCTACGGTTGGGAAGAAGATCTTAAATTCCTGGAAGAAAATGGATGTATGGCCGGTGCAGATCCGGATTACGTCAGTACCAAAGCAAAAAGAAGAGGAATTCCCCAACTAGGTTCTCTTGGTAGTGGAAACCACTTCCTAGAAATACAGTCAGTAGGCGACATATACGATGAAAGTATAGCAAAAACTTATGGTTTGGAAAAAGACCAGGTTGTCATATTAATACATACCGGTTCAAGAGGCTGTGGATATCAAATTTGTGCAGATAACCTTCGTGAAATGGATAAAACTGCAAAACGTTTGAAAATGAACCTACCTGACAGACAATTAGCTTGTGCCCCTATAGATTCTGATGAAGCACAGAAATACTTAAAAGCTATGGCTGCTGGTGCAAACTATGCTTGGACTAACAGACAAATGATTCAACATTGGACCAGGGAAACTTTTGAAAACATATTCCAACAAGATGCAGATAGTTTAGGCATGCATGTTTTATACGATGTTGCCCACAACATTGTTAAAAAAGAAAGACATCAAGTTGGTAAAATTAAAAAGACAGTTTATGTGCATAGAAAAGGTGCAACACGTTCATTCGGCCCAGGAAATAAAGAAATTCCTCAAGAATATCGTGATGCCGGTCAACCAGTACTTATACCAGGTACAATGGGAACGTGTTCATACGTATTGGCAGGTACAGAAACTGCCATGAAAGAAACATTTGGTTCAACCGCACACGGTGCTGGTCGTGTACTCAGTCGTTCAGGTGCAAAACGTGAATTTTCACCAGAAGAAATACAGAAACAATTAAACGATAAGGGAATATTGCTTAAAGCAAACTCACAACCAGTTATTGCAGAAGAAGCTCCTAAAGCATATAAAGATGTAGATGCTGTTGTAAAAACTGCAGATGATGCAGGAATAAGTAAACTTGTTGCACAAATGAAACCATTAGGTGTAATTAAGGGGTAGTATTAAATGATAGGAATCATTGGCGGAACAGGTACTGATTCTTTAAAAGATAATTATCCGATTATACGTGAAGAAAACATTACAACAAAATACGGTGATGCACCAACAATAAGCATTCTGGAAATTGAAAACAAAGAAGTTGCTTATATTCCAAGACACAGTGCCGGCCATAGTGTGCCACCACATAAGATTAACTACAGGGCAAATATTGAAGCATTAAATATAATTGGTGTAAACCAAATATTTGCAACAAACTCAGTGGGATCTTTAGATACCAATATTCAGCCGGGAAGTCTATTAATTCCAGATAATTTTATAGACTTCACACATAATCGTGCTTCAACATTCTATGATGAAGAGGTAGTACACATAGATTGTACAGAGCCTTACTGTAAAAATCTCAGAAACATACTGATTAGCTCAGGTGATGTTCATCCCTATGGTATATACATTGCAACCGAAGGTCCAAGATTTGAAACAGGTGCTGAAATACAGTTCTATAAATTAATTGGTGGAAAGGTAGTTGGTATGACTGGAGTTCCGGAAGCAGTACTTGCAAGAGAAAAACAAATGTGTTACGGTAGTATCTGTGCTGTTTCAAATTATGCAGCTTCCATCTCCCCACATAAATTAACAATCAAGGAAGTTGTTGATGCAATGAAAGATTGTGAAGAACAATTAATTCAAATTTTACGAAAAAGTATCAAGAAAACTAAAGAAAATTTGAATTGCGAATGTCAAAATATATTAAATGATGCTATAATCTAATAAATTATTTATGTTAAAAAAATTATAGTTATTTCAAGAGTCTAAAATAATAGAAGAGGATAAGTATGACTAATGAAATTATAACTGAAATTGAAGAACTTAAAAAAGAGAAAAACGCTATTATATTAGCACATAATTACCAGCCAAAGGAAATACAGGAAGTTGCTGACTTTGTGGGTGATTCTTTAGAATTATGTATTAAAGCAAGCAAAGTTGACGAAGCAGATATGATAATTTTCTGTGGTGTTAATTTCATGGCTGAAACTGCTGCCATTATTAGTCCTGACAAGAAAGTGTTACTACCAGACAATAGGGCAAACTGTCAAATGGCAGATATGATTTCATTAGAAGAACTGAAAGCTGCTAAAAAGGAACATCCTGATAGTGAAGTTGTATTATATGTCAACAGTAGAGCAGAAACCAAAAGTGAAGCTACAATAGTTTGTACTTCAGCTAATGCCGGAAAAATTGTTTCATCGCTGAAAGGTGACGATTTCATATTTGCACCTGATAAAAATCTTGGAATTTACTCTGCAAAGGCATCCGGTAAAAAAGCAATTATTGTACCTGAAGATGGTCATTGTTATGTTCATACAATGTTTAAACCGGAAGACATCAAACAAGCAAGAATCGATTATCCTAATGCAAAGATTGTTGTTCACCCGGAATGTAATGATGATGTAAGACAACTTGCAGATTATGTTGAAAGTACAGGTGGAATGGTTAGACTTGCAAAAGATCCTGAAATCAAAGAGTTAGTTGTAGGTACTGAAATAGATTTGGCAACAAGACTTAAAAGAGAAAATCCTGATAAAGAATTCTATCCATTGAGACGTGATGCATTCTGTTTAACTATGAAACTTATTACTCTTGAAAAAATACGAGATGCTCTTAAAGAAGAAAAATATGAAGTAATTGTTGATGAGGAAATTGCCAAAAAAGCACGTGTGGGTATTCAGAGAATGCTTGATTTATCACAATAATTAAATTCCTCTTCTTTTCTATTTTTATAAATAAACACCATAGGAGGCTTTAAAATTAAGTTAGATGAATTTAAACCTTCAATTGACAAATATTATGTTTGTGGAATAATACTAGTTTTACTTGGATTTTTAATTTTGTTTACAAATTACATTGACTCATTCGTTACTCAACTACTCTGGCCACTTCTCGAAGGTTCTTCTGAAGGAAAAACCGTGCTTTTCCTATGGATGCTGGGCGTAACCATTATTATAACATCGTACATTAGAAAAAATAAGATGATACGAGAAAAATTATACAAAGATAAAAATAGTAATTTAAAGTATCTTAAACTTGCAATAATAATATTAATTATAAGTGCTTTCATAGGCTTGTTCATAGAAGCATACATCAGACATTCCTTTGGAGTATCATTTTATACAATACTTACCTCAATGAATCCAAGTACCAGCACTACAAGTCCAATGCATTCACATGCATTCAAATCAGTACTTGGAATATTTGCAAACAACATTGTACCTTCACACGTAAATACAGGTTCATCCATTCTCCAATATGTGATGCCATATGCATTGGTAATAATAATACTTTGGCCATTAATTTATGTTTTAGGAGTTATTGGAATATCAGACATGAGAGATTTGCACAGATTTGTTGCAATCATAGCATTATGTGTTGCATTAATCGGATTAATAGACGGTGGAATATTTTCACAACCATTCCTTATAGGTTTTGGATTTTTATTGCTGGTTTATTTCTCAAATGAAAAAATAGGCATAAAATATTTCATAAATCCTATCGTGATTATGGGTTTTATACTTTTATTAGGTATGTTTATAGAAGTAGGTGGTAGTGATACTGCCTGCCATACATTAACTGTTGTTAATCAGACAGAACCTGTTGATATGAGTGAATTTAATGTGACTAACATTGAAGTTAAGGACAATATAACAACATACACACTAAATTGTACAACACCGGATAAAACTTTAATAAAACAAGTATTTGCAAAATTCAAGGATAAATCAGACCTGACTTTTATGTCATGGAACTTTTATTCATATTTAGACAATCCAACAATGAGAATGAGACAAAATCATTCCTTTAACTATTTTTAAAAAAAATTGAAGAAGAAATTATATTAACGTTATTGTATAAGACATATAAGTTAATATTCCTGCTACTGCTATTGTAATAATATATATTGGTAAATTCCATTGGATAACTTTAGAACCGTCCAAAGGTGGAATTGGCAATAAGTTAAATAGAGCTAGGAAACTGTTAACATTGAAAGTTAAAACCAATGTCAGCAATACAATATACATCATTCCAGCATTTTCCATTGTTAAATAGGATCTTAGTGACAGTGTTAGGAATAATGCGATTAATGCCAGAACAATATTTACGATTGGACCTGCTATGGATATTTTTCCATTCTCCTCATCAGTTACCATTCGCCCATATGATCCGAAGTATACTGCTCCTGGAGCAAATATCATAAAACCAAGGGGAACTGTTAATAAACCTAAAATCAGTCCATAGTTCCATTTTCTGAATTCTGAGAAAAATCCGAATCTTTGTGCTACAACCTTATGTCCTAGTTCGTGTAATATAAATCCCAAACCAACTGCTATAAATGAGATTGGCAAAAATAACAATAAACTATCTACGGACCACCCAAATGGTCTTGTAACCGATAAGGAATATAATACTGTCAATGCAATTACTGCAATAGTTATGTCTCTAATTTCTTCTCTACTAAAAGTTATCATAAAAAATCCCTTTTTTTAATTATTATGTTACTATATTAGAACAGATATATATTAATTATTTTTGTATTGACATTACAATTTTGAAAATCCAAATGATTCAAGAAAAATTTTTCTATAATATTAGCAAAAACAAAAAATAAACATTTAAAAAAAATCATACATATAACATAATAAATATATTAATAAATAATTATTTAGACAAAATACAAAAACAAATACTTCAAAGGTGTGGTTTAATGAAAATAAGTATTATAATACCTACATATAACGAAGAAGAATTTCTTCCTAACTTGTTAACGAGTATTCAGAGACAAGGATTTGATGATATGGAAGTTATTATAGCTGATGCGCATTCTGCAGATAAAACTGTTGAAATTGCAGAAAGTTTTGGTTGTAAAGTTGTTCCGGGAGGTTTACCTGCAACCGGAAGAAATAATGGTGCAACAGTTGCCGAAGGTGAACTGTTACTATTCCTGGATGCTGACAGTGTGCTTACAAATAACTATATTTCATCAGCAATAGAAGAATTTGAATTACATAACCTTGGAATAGCAATAACACAAATTGTTCCTCTGGAAAAAGGATTTATAAACCAAATTTCACATGAACTTGCCAATTACCTTACAAAACAGATATCACATATTAAACCACACGGTGCAGGCTGTTATGGAATTTTAACATATAAATCATTACATGAAAAAGTTGGAGGATTTGATGAAACAATTGATTTTGGTGAGGACACTGATTATATTGAAAGGATTGGTAAAATAAGCCGGTTTAAAGTTCTTGATAATCCACGATTATTAATATCAACCAGAAGGCTTGAAGAGGAAGGACTTAAGGACATTTCAATAAAATATGCTAAAAGTACTGCAAAACAACTTGTCGGGAAGAAAGTAACACTTGAAGAACTGGATTATAGCTTTGAACATGGAGTAAACATAAAGAAAAACAGGATTTTTTATTCTCTATGTGGTGAAGGTTTAGGTCATGCCATACGCAGTGCGGTTGTCATAGAATACCTGATTAATGAAGGATTTGACTTAATTGTCTTTGCAAGCGACAGAGCATACCAATACCTCAGTAACAAATTTGAAAACGTTTATGAGATTGGCGGATTCAATACAGTATACGAAGACAACAGAGTTAGAAATAAAAAAACTTTTGTTTATAACATGAAGGACGTTCCAAGTGACTTGAAGAACAATATTAATAAAATGTACAAATTGGCCCGGAAATTTAAACCTGATTTAATAATTTCGGATTTTGAATTCTATGCAAATCTTTTATCACATATTCTTAGAATACCTCTGCTATCAATAGACAATATGCATGTAATTACAGAAGCAAAATATGATTCTCCTAACAGATATACAAAAGATAAAATATTTGCAGAAGCAGTTGTCCATGCATTTATACAAAAGGCTGATAGAACATTGATTTATTCATACTTTTATCCTCCTTTAAAAAATGAGGATACAACAAAATATGTTTATCCAATTATCAGAGATGAAATTTTTGCACTAAAACCGAGAAATGGAAAACATGTACTGGTATATCAGACAAGCGATTCAAATAAGCAGTTAATTGAACTGCTAAAAAATAATCCTGAACAAGAATTTATTGTATATGGTTTTCATAAGGATGAAAGAGATGAAAATGTATTGTTTAGATCATTCCAGGAAGAACAGTTATTTAATGATTTTAAAGATGCCAAATGTGTTATTACAAACGGTGGTTTCTCATTAATTACTGAAGCATTGCAACTGGGAAAACCTGTTCTTAGTATTCCCGTCAATAAACAGTATGAACAAATACTTAATGCTATGTTTCTTGAGCGTTTAGGTTATGGAGAACATCATGATCAGATTAATCAAACGATACTCAATAATTTCATGAAAAACATTGAAGTATACAAAAAGAATATCAGTGAAAATTATCATAAAAACTATGACAATAAAGAAACTCTTGAAACCCTTAAAGAAACTATAAATGAACTAATGTATAACAATTAGTCCAACAATTTCTTTTTTTAAAAAAAAATAGTTTTAATTATTTTAACTGCTCCATCAAAGCTTCTTCAAATGATTTATATGAAGCTTTACAACCCGTGAATATTTCAAAAGATTCCAATCCCTGATTAATCAGCATGGAAGTACCGTTAATTGTGGTGGCACCATTTAACCTGGCTTCTTTTAATAATACCGTTTCAAGAGGGTTATATATTACGTCCATCACAATATGTTTTTCATTAATTTTATCTGTTTTTATTGGTGGTTCCACTTCATGTTTTGGGTACATTCCAATGGGAGTTGTGTTAATAATTATATCCACATCATCAATTAAGTCAGATGAATCTTTTATGTCAATATAGGATATTTCTTCAAAATCACACTGCATTTTTATATTTTCAATTAGATTACATGCATTTTCTTTTGAACGGTTCGCTATTATCAGAGAGTTGATATTTTTATTGATTAATGTGAATGATATAGCTTTAGATGCACCACCTGCTCCAATAATTAAAACATTTTTTCCTTCAAGAGTTGTATATTCCTGAATAGACTTTATTGCTCCGATTCCATCCGTATTGAAACCTTTTGCTATACCGTTTTTGAATTGAATTGTATTTACTGCACCTATCTTCTTAGCTGTTGGATCTATCTCATCAAGAAAAGGTATCACTGATGTTTTATGTGGAATTGTTACATTCAATCCTTTAATATCCAATGTTTTACATGATTCTATTAATTTTTCAATATTTTCCGGAAGAACATGGAATGCTACGTACACATAATCCATATTTAATTCTTTAAAAGCATTGTTATGCATTGGTGGAGACATACTATGCTCTATTGGATGACCTATTACTCCCACTACTTTAGTTTTTCCTGTTATCATAATTTCATCTCTCATTTTTTTCGAAACTAAAATTCTATATATAATTAATTATATATATTAATAATGATTTGTAAATTTTAAATCTCTATTTAAGCAAACACACATGCAGTATGTTTGTTTAAGCAGATGTTTGATTTTTTTTATAGATTGCTTAATTTTATCTGTTAATTTAATATGTAGGTTTGTTTATCCATAGTTTAAATATTATGTGTAAGTAT
>NZ_JAEELZ010000084.1 GCF_016282985.1 Methanosphaera sp. | reverse complement strand
TTTCCATCGATACTTGCATCAGCCACTACCTTTTCATCAATAAAATTATCAATAAAATTAGTATAACTTAATTGATTATCATCAAAACCATTAATTCTTGCAATATCCTACCCAAATTCAGCTTGAAGTTTATTCCATTGAGTAGTAAAGTTTTTTGAAAGTCTAATATTAATTTGCATTTATATTCCTCTTACTGTTGATTAATCCAACCCCAAGCTTCTTTAAAATTTAAAAACTGTCCTTCTGCTACTTCTAACATAGGAGCAGAAGAAAAACCTGCTCTTACTAGTTTATCTAAATTTTCTGAAGTGGTATAAGGAATTCCTTTTTTCTGTAAATTTTTTTCTAATGTTCTACATTTAGGACAATGAGTTGTATATAATGTGATCATTTTGTATTCCTTTCTAAAATAATTGTACTATATATATTAAAACCATCAAGGAAACATTAACTCATGTTGTCCTTATCAGCTAATAGCTGGTCTATATAATTATAAATTAAATAATAATTATGATTATTTTCTTCAGAATAAGAATTATTAATTATTGTATAGTCTAATTGATTAAGAATTTGAAAATCTTTTTCATCTGTAAGGAATCTACGACAAATTTCTGAATAAGCTCTGGTTGATTCTGCTTTACGAAAATTTCTTTCAAGTCTAAGTTGAGGATGAGCAGAAATGAAAAAGATTTTCAAATTAAATCGATCCATTTTTTTAATTTCAAGTATAGACTCTGGATCAAGAATACCAATATTAATTTTATCTGGATCTATACTTGATTCCGGGAGTCCATATGACCAATATTGCCAATGTAATCCTTCTCCAGTAGAAAACCCTTTTTTGACTAAATATTTTTCTTTATCAAAATCTTTTTTAGTACAAAAATTATAATCAATAGATTCTATATCTTCTAATCGTGGAGGTCTTGTTGTATTAATTGTTAAGAAATTAATCTTATCAAGAAATTTATAATATCTATTATACATAAGATTTAATTCATAACTTTTTCCACTTCCAGATTTTCCACATAATAAAATTAAGTCAGGCTTCCTACTCATTATTTCCATACCTTTCAGATGTAATATCTATATTTCTTCCATGAATTGCAGTTATTTTATATAATTGATGACCTCCTGTATTTTTATATTTTTTTGTTACAAAAGTATCATCACGACGATAGCCAGTTACAAGAATTTTAGTTCCACGAGTAAACCAACCTTTTTCTACAATATGTTTAACTCCCTTTTCATCTTTTTCACTAAGCTGACGATTAAACATCGCATAATAATCTCGTGTAAATTTAATATTTACTACTCCAGAAGTTGTAAGAAGTGTTACACTATGTCGAGTATCATTCTTTCCTATTACAGTTCCTGCAATACGACAAAGTTTATAAATAGGAATTTGTTTACCATTACGTTTAAAATGATAATCTACTTCTGGAATTGGGGATAATGAGAAAAAGTCTTTTATTCCATATTTAGCATTATCAATATACTTTAATTCATGGTCATGATAATAAAAACATAAAGCTTCCATTTCCCATGCTGAAATACTTCCTTGTGCATATTTATTCCATTGTTCTTTAAAAAGAATGGTATTGTATGCTTTTAACATTTCTTGTTGATGAGATTTTATATAATCTCTAGCTTCTTCCATATTAATTTTATAGGTTTTATCCCAAGTTTTTTGATCAAGAAAGATATAACCATTTTGAAGCATTGCAATATCTTCAATAGGAAAATATTGTTCATAAAACTCCGCGGCTGCTACATCGTTTATCACGTAATACGTATTTGATTTTCGTTTCTTTAAAAACTTATTAAATTCAAAAAGTTTCTTATGAAAATCTAATTCATCTGGAAGAAGACCTTGTTGAATTAAACCGTTAAAATTTTGTAAAGTTAAACGCTTTTTTGGCTCACTTACTACGGATAAATAATATGCCATAGCTAAAAATCTTGGTTCAATATTAATTCGCTTCGCCCAGTCTTGTTCTAAATTATCAAAGGCTCCACCTTTTATTAAATTTACCATAGCAGTTTTATTTAATTTACATCTATTCATAAAATCTTTTAAACTACTATATGGACGGCCTTCTTTAATTCTATCTACTATATCAGCTCCTACATATCCAAGAGCTTTCATACCAAAAAGAATTTGATTATTTTTTACATCTGGTTTGAATCCATAATCTGATCTATTAATATCAACTAAACTAATTTTAATGTTAGCCGCAATGATTTCGCCGAGCCCCTTGGCCATCTTTCCATAATCTGTGCCAGTTTCTTTTTTCTTGTTTGGCTGTCCATTTTCATAAAAATCATTGTCATTGTATCCATCATTACTATCCTCTAAACTACCACTATTAACAACTAAACAAGCTGTATCCCAATATATTGGACTCCAATTTGTTGCAATATAAGCAGTTTGATAACCAATGAAACTATACGCTAATGCATGAATAATACTAAAACTATATCCCATCTGAGGACCAACTCCACAATCCCAAACATATTGTCCTAAGTTATCACTTTTTGCTTTAGACAATACATCTTCATGCAATTGAGGAATTTTATTCATTTGCTTCTTTCC
>NZ_JAEELZ010000083.1 GCF_016282985.1 Methanosphaera sp. | reverse complement strand
TAAGGAGATTAACAAAATGGAATATTTAACAGCAATAAACAATCCTCTTAACAACATCAATGAAACTAATATACAATATCTTAACATATTTAATAATCCATCATTAGTTTATGGTAACCCTTTAAATTCAGATAAAGTAGATTTTTGTAAATACACGCAAGAAATTCAAGATGATATGGTACAATTTGGTCCATTTGTTAATAATGCCATGCAACACTTTAAAACAGCTTCTTGTGGGTGTAGGATAAGATTTAGAACTACTTCACGTAAATTAGTGTTTAGAGTTGAATTTAAAAGATCAGCATATTTTTCAGACATTGTTGGATGGAATGCTTTTGGTTTTGAGATATATATAGTTGATTCAAAAGGACACTATACTCATCACAGATTAATGGCTCCACAAGATGGTTTTAGAATATTCGCAGATCAAATACCTCTTCCTCCAAATAGTGCTGTATGTATATTTCTACCAAATTTCAATACAATATTAAATATGCGTATGGGTATTGAAAGAGGATCCAGAATTACTAAGTTTCCATATCCAAAAAATAAAAGGACACCCATATTATTTTATGGAGGCAGTATTGCTCAAGGAGCATCTGCATCTAAAAGTGGAAACAGTTATCCAAATATAGTTAGCCGTAATTTAAATCAAGACATAATTAATTTATCAATAAAGCATTGTTGTAAAGCAACAGATAATACAGCCAAGTTTATTGGTTCTTTAGATTGTGATAGTATAGTAATTGATTATTCACAAGAAGTTCCAAATGAAGAAATTTTTTCAAAAACATATGAAAGATTCTATAAAAATGTACGGAAATATCATCCGGATAAGAAAATTATCTTATTAACTACACCATCATTTAACCGATGGAAAGAATATGAATCCTTTGATGATATAATTATTAAAACATATGAAAAAGCAATAGCTCGTGGAGAAAATACTTTACTACTTAATCAAAAAGAATTGTTTGATAAGAAAGAATATGATCTTATTGCAATAGAAAATAACCAATTTACGGACTATGGTATGTATAAAGTAGCAAATAAACTCTGCGAATTGTTAAAAACATAACTTCTTTTTTTTAATATTTTTTAATATTGCCTATATGGTGAAAAAGATGATTCTACCAAAAGTTTCTGTAATAGTTCCTATTTATAATAAAGAAGAGTACTTAAAAGAATGTCTTGATTCATTAATTCATCAATCCTTAAAAGAGATAGAAATAATTTGTATTGATGATGGATCAACAGATGAGTCTCTAACAATATTAACTAATTATTCCAGGAAAGATTCAAGAATAAAAATATTTTCACAAGAAAATAGTGGTCCTGGTTCTGCAAGAAATAAGGGGATTAATGAAGCAAATGGTGAGTATATAGCATTTATTGATGCTGATGATTGGATTGAGTTGGATTCTTTAGAAAAATTGTATGTGAATGCAAAACAATATGGCTCTGATTTGGTCTTATTCAATGCAATTGAACACTTACCAAATAATAAATGTAATCCTCGAATATATTTTAAAGAGAGTATTAATGGCAAATTTACGTATAATCAACAAAAAAATTTGGTTTTAAATAATTATTTGATTGTATGTACAAAATTACATAAAAATACTTTTTTACAAAAAAATGATATATATTTCTCTGAATCAGATCTTTTTGAAGATGTATATTTCCACATTAAATCAGTTCTTGAAGCAAAATCAATTTCATATTTGAATGAAATTTTATATAATTATCGAAGAACACAAACTAATACACGTCAATCAAAATCTATAAAAAGTAGAAAATAATTTGTTTTTTTAGATATATTGGAAAATATTAAAGAATTACTCAAAAATAAAAACATTTTCAATGATTTTAAAATTAATTATTATGAATTTAAGTTAACTGAATTATTTAATCTTTTTAATAATATTGAAAATGAGTATAAAAGTGAATTTTTTTACTTATTAAAATCTGATTTTGAAAAAGATGAAATCTCTTTTGATACATTTAGTCAGTTATCTAAGAATAATCAAGAATTTTATAATAATATTTTAAATACTAAAGAATTATATGAATATGATAATTCTACAGATAAACAAACAAAAATAGAACATTCATTTAAAAATAGAGTTAAAGGTATATTTAAAAAACTTTTCTAAAAAATTATTTCTTTTAGTAAAAACATAATGTTAATAAATAAAAAGGTATAGGGTGTGTTTAATTGGATTTTGAGATAAAATATAAAGATGCAATGGCAAGAATCGGAACTTTTAAAACTCCTCATGGAACAGTAACAACTCCGAATTTAATGCCAGTGGTGCATCCAGGTAAACAAACATTAGATGTAAAAAAATTTGGTGCTGAAATAGTTATTACTAACTCCTATATAATCTATAAAAATGAAAAACTTAAAGAAAAAGCTTTAAAAGATGGAGTTCATGAATTAATAGATTTTCCAGGAACTATAGAAACTGATTCTGGTTCTTTCCAGTTATCTGTTTATGGTGATATCGACATTAATAATGAAGAGGTAATAAAGTTTCAAGAATCCATTGGAACAGACATAGGTACATCTTTGGATATTCCCACAGCACCTTATGTTAAACGAGAAGAAGCAGAAAATGATTTGGAGATTACTATCGAAAGAGCAGAAGAAGCATCAAAAGTTCGAAAAAACTTATTATTAAATAGTGTTGTTCAAGGATCAACTTTCACAGATTTAAGAGAATATTGTGCAAAACAAATAAGTGAATTTGATGCAGATATTTATCCTATTGGTGCTGTAGTTCCATTAATGGAAATGTATCGCTATGCGGATCTTGTTGATGTGGTTATGTATTCAATGAGAGGATTACCTGAAAACAAGCCACGACACCTTATGGGTGCAGGTCATCCAATGGTTTTTGCATTAGCAGTAGCTATGGGTTGTGATTTATTTGACAGTGCGGCATATATTTTATATGCTAATAAAGATAGATTCATGATGCCTGATGGAACATTAAAACTAGAAAACTTAATAGAAATGCCATGTAGTTGTAAAGTATGTACTGAGCATACAGTTGATGAGTTAAAACAGATGAATCAAGAAGAACGTGCAAAACTCATAGCAGAACATAATTTACATATTAGTTTTGCAGAAATTAGACGTATCAGACAATCAATCGTTGATGGGGAGTTAATGAAACTTGTTGAATTAAGATGCAGATCACACCCATTTTTATTAGATGGTTTAAGAAGACTACAAGAATACAAGGAAGATATGGAAAAATTAACACCTAGTAGTAAAAAATCAGCATTCTTCTATACAGGATATGAATCACTTGCACGATCTGAAGTATCCAGACATTTGAATAAGATTAAAAATTTAGAACCAAAGAGCAAAAATTTAATTATTTTACCTTATACCAGTAAACCATATGCTAAACATGTTAATAGGGAATATATTAAAAAATACACACCAAAAATACCATCGTTCTATTCAAACGGTAAAAATACAGATTATGGGGATAGTGACATAGTTATAGCTGATGTGCCATTTGGTATAATCCCTCTAGGTTTAGATGAATTTTATCCATTAGCACAAAATGAATCACCAACAATATTGGATGAAAATTCAAAGCAATTTATCAGACAGCAAATTAAGGAATATGCACAAAAATATGAAAATGTCCTGATACATAGAAAAATCATAAGTAACTTTGATATTAAAGACTATGATTTAATTGAGGAAGAATTATTATTGCCTGAAGCTAAAATATCTGACTTTGACAGATTAAAAGATATTGCTGATTATCAGTTTGGAAAAGGTTCTGGTGAAGCATTATTTGGAAATGATTCTGAAAAAATTAAAATAGAGAAAAGTAGAAAAACTGGAAAAATAAGACATGTCTATGAAAACGATGAAAATATTGTTAATATGAGGGCAAGTGATGGATTTTTAGTTTTATCCGATTTAGGTGCAAAACGTTTACATAACTTTTTACCATCCCCTAATATGAGGGTAGTTGTTTCTGAAGATTCAGAACCATTCGCATTAAAAGGAAAAAGTGTATTTAACAAGTTTGTATTGGATTGTGACGAAAAAATTAGAAGAAATGATGAAGTTCTAATTGTTAACAAGGATGATAAATTATTGGCTTGTGGAAAATCTTTATTATCCAGTTACGAAATAAAAGATTTTAACACTGGACAAGCAATTAAAACACGTAAAATAAATAATTTAAGCGAGTAGATGTTTATGTCAGAAAAAAAGGAATTAAAAGTTAAATCAATTAAAAATGGGACTGTTATTGATCATATCAAACAAAATAGGGCAGCCAATATATTGAATATGTTAAATTTACCTGATGATGAAACTCCTGTAATGGTTGCAATAAATGTTGAATCATCAAACATGGGTAAGAAGGACATAATTAAAATTGAAGGTAGGGAATTGTCTGCAGATGAAGTGGATAAATTGGTATTGTTAGCACCACAGGCATCTGTAAATATTATCCGAAACTATGAAATTGTCAGTAAACATAATCTTCAATTAACAGATGAAGTGATTGATGTAGTAAAATGTAGTAATCCAAATTGTATTAGTAATTCTAATGAACCTATACAGGATAAGTTTTATGTTCAGTCAAAAGAACCTGTTTTATTGAGATGTCATTATTGTGAACGTACTATGGATTTTGAAGATATTGAATCACAGTTCTAAGATGAAAGTATGAAAATATTAAATGAAGATATAATAATTGATACAAATAGTTCTGTTGAACTAATAAATATTACAAGTAATGTCAATAAAATAGTTAGTTCTAACGAAATTCAAAATGGTCTTGTAAACATATCCACTAAACATACCACAAGTGGCATAATTATCAATGAAGATGAAATTGGATTGAAAAAAGATATATTAAATTTATTGGAAAACATTATTCCTCATGATAATTACCTTCATGATAGAATTGATAACAATGCTCGAAGTCATTTAAAATCAATAATATTGACACCAAACCAAACGATACCTATTATCGATGGAAAAATTAGTCTTGGAACTTGGCAGAGTATTTTCTTTTTAGAACTGGATGGGCCTAGAAAAAGAAGAAATGTAAAAATAACAGTCATTTATTAATTATTTTTACATTAATTTTTTATTCAAAAAACAAAGAGAAAAATATTTTTTTCTCAAAAACACTTTTTTTCTGATTTTTTTTTTAATTTAAATTAATTATTCT
>NZ_JAEELZ010000008.1 GCF_016282985.1 Methanosphaera sp. | reverse complement strand
TTAATAGAATCAAAAGTATCTGATCCTGCTGTTTTAAACATAGATGACAATGGAAATTTTGTAATATCCACATTGTCAGGGCACTTGGGTGGTGCAAATGAATTGACCAAAAAGGTATCCAAATTGATTAATGCAACACCTGTGATTACCACTTCCACTGATGTTAACAAAAGGTTGGGAATTGATGTTTTGGCAAGAGATCTTTACCTGTCTATCGATAATACAGATGAAATTTTATTTTTCAATAAGTCAATTTTAGAAGGAAGACAAATTTCATTTATTGTCAATTCTGAAAAAAATTTAGATTATTTATATAAATATTTGAAAAATAATACACATGAAATTGATGTCTCTATTAATTATTCATCAAAAATAAATACAGATGAAATCCATGTATTGTTGCAAAATCATAAGATTATTTTAAAGGAGAGAAAAATTGTTGTTGGATTAGGATGTAAACGTGGAAAAGAATGCAATGATTTATATTATGGATTGAAAAAGTCATTGAATGATTTAAAAATGGATATATCAAGAATAAACATGTTTGCATCTGCTGAAATTAAAAAAGATGAAAAAGGTATGTTAGAATTATCAGATAAATTAAATGTTCCAATCAATTTCGTTGATTTGGATAAATTAAAATTATTCGAGTCAAATGATATACAAAAATCTGAATTTGTAAAATCTAAATTTGGAATCTATGGCGTTTGTGAACCTTCAGCTTTAATTACAGCAGGTTTTGATTCAAAATTGATTTATAAAAAAACTTCTTATGATGGTGTTACAATAGCAGTTGCTATTTCAAAATATTAATAAAATAAAAAAAGAAATTAGATTGATTCTAATTTTGATAAAACTTCCCAAATTAAAGTTCTAGCATGAACTGGAATATTTGGATCGTTACTTATTTCATCTAATTTTCCTAAAACTGTACTTATTCTTACAGATTGGTCTTGCTCTTCATCGTGTAAAAGTTCATTAGAATCTTTAGCTGCCTCTCTAATATTACGTGGTACAGTATTATTCTCAGTAATGTACTCAAGAATCTCGGATACTTCATCGATTGTTTGATTGCTCATAACTACTCCTCCCAAAAATATTATTAAAAACAAGTCAAATGTGTATTAAATACTATATATTTTATCCTACACTTAAATAGTTTTTGGTGTTATGAATTAATTTTTTAATGCGGTGATTATAGTAAAATTTATATTAAATTAAATATCAATTATTATACATGTCAGATATAAGTAAAACTACTATAAATCTACCCGTTGATTTAAAAAAAGAATTAAAAAAAATTGCAATCGATGAAGATACTTCATTATCCGGATTAATCCTTAAAATGATTGAAGAAGGAATGGATAATAGAAAAAAATCTAATGTTTTTTCAGGTGAAGATTAAATTCCATCTTCAACTGAATTTAACATCAATGTTATAAACTGACTTTTTGCAATTTCCTCAACAAAAACTGCAAGCAGTTCCGCTTCTTTTAGATTATCGCTTACACAAATTACTCCATGATTTTTCAATACTAAAACGTCTTCAGTTCCAAGACCTTCACTGGCACTTTTAGCCAATTCGTCGCTTCCTGGTTTTTCATAATCTATTTCAGATAAATATGGAGTTTTTATTTCACCAAAACCCTCATACCTTTTGATTTTTTTAGATGAATGGGCAAATCCTGTAGCATATGGAGAATGTGTATGGACAATACCATTAACATCAGGTCTTTTTTTATAGATTTCCAAATGCATGTTGACTTCTGAGGAAGGTTTTCCTTTAGTCAATACATTTCCATCAAGATCAACCAATACTATGTCTTCTTCATTTAGTTTAGACAGAGATTTTAATGTAGGGGTTATGGCAATTATATCACCAATTTCTCCTTTAAATCTCACACTAATGTTTCCAGCTTTTCCTGAAACTAATCCTTTATCATAAATCTCATTTGAAATTTTAATTATTTCATCAATATTCTTTTTCATTAAAAAACCTCATCATAAAAATTTAAAATGCTTATATTTTCCTTTATGAAGTACAGGAACTTCAGCAGGAGTTGGTTCAATGTTATAAATTTTCTGGAACTCTGTTTGAGTCTGGAAAGTACCTGAATTAATCATATGTATTCCTTTAAATCTTCTATATGTATTAATGTGAACGTGTCCTGTATGGAATACATCAGGTACTTCGTCAATAACTAAATAATCTTCAAGTTCTGAAGCTAATGGTGTTCTTTCTCCATAAATTGGAGCTAAATGTCTTTTTTGTAATAATTCTTCCATCAATAGGTCATTTCTTTCGTGAGTAAATTCTTTTACAGCCATTACCAAATCATCAAAACTACGTCCGTGGTATATTAGGACATTGATTCCATCCAATGAAACTACACCAGGATTTGAAATAAATTCAACATTATCCAATTCATATAATGCTTTAGCATATTCTTCAGGTACAGCAGGCTGAGGTTCAGCGACTCTTGATGCATCGTGGTTTCCAGGAGCAATAATGATTTTGATATCGCTTCTGACATTTCCCAAGAATCTGGCTGCTTCGTTGTATTGCTCTGTAATGTCTTTAATTGCAAGCTCTTTTTCCTGGTTTGGATATACACCAATTCCATCTACAATATCCCCACCGATAATAAGATATTTAACATCTTCAGCCACTCTTCTTTGTTCTTCAGTACCATAATCACAGTTAATCCAATCAATGAACCTTGTGAATGCGTCTTCAAGGAATGTTAGACTGCCGATGTGAACATCAGATAAGAATACAATTCCAAAGTCCATTTCCTTTTCGGGAACTCTTAATACACCCGGATTGATTATTTGTTGGCCAAAAGCGAAGTTATTGTCGTCACTTTTGTTTGCAATTACTCCTATTACTTCGTCCCTAACTAATTTTTCAGCTTCAGCAAACAATTCATCATTGTTGTTGGAGAATAACACGGATATGCTTCCGGTATCATCCTCGAAATCAACGATTTTATGGCCGTTTTTACTTGATCTGATTTCTTTAACCATTAAAATCATGCTCAAACTGTCTTGAGAATCATCAATATCAGCTACTTTAATAGGCTTTCTAAGTTCAGGTCTTTTGGATAATATGTTATATAATTTTTCATATCTGCTTTTGAAATATGAAATTAGGTTTTCAAGTTCTCCGCTGGTGTATGATTTTTTACTGGTATCCTGAATGATTTCGAAATCATATTCAACATTAGATTTCTCTAAGTTTCTTTTAAATTTAATTTTTTCATCTTTAACAGTTTCTGAAGCTTCTAAAATGGCTTCATTTACATGTTTTTGCTTAACATCACTATCTTTTTTCAAATTTTCCATTGAAACAGGTTTTTCTACTTGTGGTGTTTGGTTTTCTATTGGTTTTATAGGAGTTTTTTCTACTTGTGGTGTTTGTTCTGTTTTTGGTTTGCTTTGATTTTCTATTGGTTTTATAGGAGTTTTTTCTACTTGTGGTGTTTGTTTTTCTATTGGTTTTTCTGGTGTTTGTTGTGTTTTTTGTTTGGTTTGGTTTTCAATTAGTGTTTCCTGATTATCTTTTTCAGTTATAGGATTACCTGTAATTTCATCAACTATTTCACCACTGACTGATACTAAATCTTTTGATGTAAATTTATCGCTTTTTAATTTGACTATCAGTGAAGATGCAAAATCAATAGGATTTTCTGCATTAATAACTTTATTATAAGCTTCAGGTGATAGGTTGATTCCCTTTTTTGCAAATTTTAATAGAATTTTATTAGTTGACATATTGA
>NZ_JAEELZ010000082.1 GCF_016282985.1 Methanosphaera sp. | reverse complement strand
TGCTTCTTCAATAATGACTGGCACATATTCTTCAAATACTTTGGAACGTTTTTCTTTTTCTTTAGCAGCTCTTTTTGCTCTTCAATTTCTTCAATGATTTCTTGACCTAAACCTTTTAATTTGTTGAAAGTGTATTCTTTTCTTATTTCTTTATGTGATTTACCTTCTTGTTTTATTTCAGCCATATAATCACCTATTCTTCAAATTCTTCCTCATTTTCATCTTCTTCAAAGTTTAGATTGCTATGTTCTTCATCAACTGCATATCCTCTTTCATCAAGTTCTTCCATGATGATAGCATCGAGTTCTTCCTCTTCTACTTCATCTTCAACTTTTTCACCAAGTAACTCTGCAAGAGCTCTTTTAGTTACTTTAGCAAGGACTTCTTGGTATTCAGGAACACCAGTTTCACCAAGTTTCGCTGCTTCTTCAATAATGACTGGCACATATTCTTCAAATACTTTGGAACGTTTTTCTTTTTCTTTAGCAGCTCTTTTTGCTCTAAGGTGTTTTTGAAGTTGACGAGCTAATTTCATTGTTGCTTGTCTTATTTCTTGAACAATTTCAGGTTCTGGAGAAACACTTTGCTTACCTGTTGATAGGTATGGAACTTGTGTGGAAATAATATTAACAAATAAAGTTAATGGGGTATTTTCCATATCTTTAAGACCATAACGTTTCCAGTCAATACTTTTTAAAGCTTCAGTAATTGCACAGCTTCCGGCATCAAATGTTAAAGGAACTCTATTTGCAAATCTCATAATTTCGGATTTTCTCTGTTCGTTAACAATTCTTCCTGCATCTCCTCCGTATGCAATACCTGCTTCAATAATGAATGATACACCACCTGCATAGGTTACAGGTTTTCTTGTAATGGTTGATACGAATTCAGGTTTAAGAATCTGTTTCATACCTTTTTCAATCTGTTCAGATCCAATTGGTATAAGACCGTCGGTTGGCGGTGCCATAAATTTCATTTTCTTAAAGCATTGAACAATAGCTTCTGCTTCAGGGAAAGTCATGTCTTTAGGACGTTTATTCATGTCAATTCCAGTCATTTCGGTTATTTCAGCTGCTCTTTTATTTGACATTCTTGACATGGAAGCAGTTAACATACTTTTATATCTTCTTTTATCAGTATTTTTTGCCATTGTCATTAAATCGTCAGCACTTACACCTTTAGGGTGAGGTAATACTTCTTTTGGAAGTGTAGGAACAATATCTGCTGCTCTTTTAAATATATATTTATGTCCTGTCGGATCTCTGAATGTGATTTTTGCATGAGGATTTCCAATCATGGTTCTTCTGATATATTCGAAAGCACCTTGTTCTGCCATGGAGTAAGATACATCTTTAAATTGTAATTCTATACAGACTCCAGTAGATTCTCCAACATAATCCTCTCTTTCCATTAATATTCCAGTGTTGTGTTTAACATCCATCTGGAATTTCATTTTAACTCCTTTAATTTCATCCCCATCTTTATAGCATGAAATTACACGGGCAGGTTTACCTGTGGTCATTTGTGATAGTAATACACAACCACTACAACCTAAACCCTGTTGTCCTCTGGATTGTATGTTTCTAAATTTGGACCCTGCAAACATACTACAATATACTTGCATTACATAATCTTCAGGAATACCTGGTCCGTTATCCTTGTGTCTTAAAATGTAGTGTTCTTTATCTACACGTTTTAATTCAATGTCAATATCAGGTAATATTCCAGCTTCTTCGGCTGCATCAAAACTGTTTGTAATCAATTCGTGAAATACAATAGTCAATGAACGAATTTTACCAGTAAAACCTAACATCTGTTTATTTTTACGAAAGAACTCTGATGGTGTTAATTGTTGAAAATCGTTTTGCCAATCAAGTCCCGGTTCAGTCGGTGCCAAAATTGTATCCTCCTTTAATTTTTTTATAATTTTTATAATTAAAATTATTAAATTTATATGTATATAAATAACATCCGAGAGCATTTGACAAGTAATATTTTTACAGTACCATAGCTAACTTGTTAAAAATTATACAATAAAATAATAATAAAAATTGTTAAAAATATAGTTTTTAAACTACGCTACCTATATATGTTGGTTGAAGTATATAATAGTTTTGTATTAATAATCATAATTTTTTATATTCATTAGATTATTTTGATGGGGGAGTAATTATTTTCTAAAAAAATAGTAAGACAGTAACATATATGAAATGTTACTGTAATGTTTCTTCATCAAATTCAATTCCGTCTTTGAACTCAATTTCATCATCGTGAATGCCGACAAGATCTTTAAATTCTCTTAGCTTAAGTGTTTCTTTTTTATTTTCTAAAAAGCTATAAACAGATTTATGCCTAGAACCATTTAAAATCATTTCAATAGCTTCTTTAGCAACTAAAATATTCTCCATTTCACCAATTAAAGAAACTGTTTTTCCATAAACAGCCATATCAACATCAGCTAACTCCGTAATAAGTTCACGGGTTTTGCCGTTAGTGCCGATAATTCTACCTTTATACCGGGCTAACGCTTTTTTAGATTTACCAATATATAATGGTAATTTCATAACTTCAAGATAAATGTCATCATGAATTAATTTCATAGCAACATCGGGATTAAAACCACGAGCTATGGCTTTTACAATGTGATTAGCATTCCAAACACCTAATGGATCTTCCATATCTTCACGAGGAGTGATATATACAGTTCCCTCATCACTATCAATATCGAGTACAGTTCCAGTTAATTTTTCAACGGATTTTTTTACCTCTCCATTTTTACCAATTACAGCACCAACTCTATTTTGAGGTATTTTTAAATAATCTGTTTCTGGCATGTTATCACC
>NZ_JAEELZ010000081.1 GCF_016282985.1 Methanosphaera sp. | reverse complement strand
TTGTTTGTTGATGATTTTTATTTGGATTTGTGTTATTGTTCTTCTTTGGTTTGTCCTTTATCTCATTATTTGTCTTTTAGTTGGTTGGATGGTAAGGATCCTTCTTTGTTGTTTAGTACTGGCAGGTATTTGGAGTATAATGCTGATGTTGCAAGTTCTGATATGAATCCTCTGGTTCATTTTGTTCGTTATGGTCTGGATAGTAATAGGAAGTTTAATTTTGATTTATCATATACTCAATTTAACAAATTTAAAGACAAAGTAATTAAAGAAAATTTGTTTAATCAAGATTATTATTTAACAGTGTATTCTGATGTTCCCAAAAATCATGCATTAGAACATTATCTTGCAAAAGGTTATAAAGAAGGTAAAAATCCATCTATTTTCTTTGAAACAAACTGTTTCTTGGAAAACAACAAGGATATTGCTGAATCTGATTTAAATCCTTTAGTGTTTTATGTTGAAAAGGCGTTAAACAGTGAAAGAAAGGTTGTAGCAAATTTAAATTTATCTAAATATAAAAATTTCAGAAAATACATTCATGAACAAGGATTTTTTGATGATGAATTTTATTTATCCCAATGTTCATCAAAGATAATCGATCCAATAGATCATTATCTTAAAATCGGATGGAAAAAAGGTAAAAATCCATCAAAATTATTTAGCACTAGTGAATATTTTAATTATAATCATGATGTTGAAGAAGTGGGAATTAATCCCTTATTACATTATGTCCAGTATGGGCATGCTCAGGATAGGATTATGAGTTATGGTTTAACTTTCGAAGAATTTGATGATTTTTCTGCATTTGTTTATGATGAAAAATTGTTTGATGATAAGTATTACTTAAATCAATGTGAAAATTCTAATTTAATTGAAAATCCATTGCTTCATTACCTTAGAGTTGGTTATAAACTGGGTTATGATCCTTCAATTTTATTTAGTACAAATCATTATAAAGAACAATATAAATTTGTAGAATATAAAAATAGAAATCCGTTGGTTCATTATTGGAAAGCAACTACTCCGGAAAACATGTTGGTAAAATTTTATTCAACATTGTCTGAATTAAAAACATTTAGGGAAAAAGTAATTGAAACAGGTTTATTTGATGAGGAATTTTATAGGAAACAGTTTTCATATCCAATAAAAATGGATATTTTGGATCATTATATAACTATTGGAAGTAAAGAAAATAAAAGGCCTTCAATATTTTTTGATCAAGAAAATTATTTGAAAAATAATCCTGATGTATTGTTATCTTTCAAAAATCCATTGATACATTATGTATTATTTGCATTTAATTCAAATCGTAAAATAAATCATGATTTAAGTTTTTCAGAATATAAAGAATTTAGAAAATTTGTTTATGAAAAAGGTTTATTTAATGATGATTACTATTTAAATTCTATTGATGAAAAGGATATTTTAGATCCATTAGAACATTATTTAAAAAATTCTTTCACCGAAAAAAATAATCCTTCATGGTTTTTCAATACAAAACGATATATAAAAGAACATCCTGATTTAGAAGAAAATGATAAAATTCCATTAATTGATTATGTTATGGATACAATCGATGTATATAATACAATTAATAATTCAGGGTTATTCGATGAAGAGTATTATTTAGAACAAGCAGGACATTCTTTTTATGTCACTAATGATCCATTGATGCATTTTATTACAACAGGTGTTCGTTGGGGCTTTGATCCGAACAGAACATTTTCAATTAATAAATATAAGGAAATTTATGTAGATGTTGACGAATCTAAACAAAATCCATTGTATCATTATCTCATTCGTGGAAAAAGAGAATTAAGAGATAGTTTCATGTCTTTGAACACTCATTTACAAAAATTTGATTCACGATACAGTATTCAATCCTGTTTAAATGTCATAAATGCTTTAAACAATAAAATTTCCATAATTATTCCAATTTATAATGCTTATGAAGAAACTAGGGATTGTATAATTAGTGTTTTACGAAATACACATATAAATTATGAATTAATTTTGATAAATGATTGTAGTACTGATAAACGTATTGATGAATTATTAACATCCTTAGAATCAATAAAAAATATTAAAATAATAAGAAATGAAGAAAACCAGGGTTTTGTTAAAAATGTGAATCTTGGAATGAAACTTTCAGAAAATGATGTTGTATTATTGAATAGTGATACTATTGTAACACCTCATTGGTTATCTCATTTGGTATATTCGGCTTATTTATCTAATGATGTTGGAACTGTAACACCATTTTCAAATTCATCAGACATATCCATTCCAGAATTAGGCAGCATAAAAGATTTCAAGTATTTAAATAAAAGTGCATATCAAATTGATAAATTATCATTCAATAATAATCTAAGTGCTCCAACCGGAAATGGATTTTGTTTATTTATTAAACGAGAATTAATTGAGGATATAGGTTATTTTGATGAAAGCTTTGGAAGAGGTTATGGTGAAGAAACAGATTTCACATTCAGAGCTTATAAAAATGGATGGATTAATGTAAGAAATGATGCGGTATTTGTATATCATAGGAGACATGCATCTTTTAATGAAGAAGATTCCAATACTCTTAAACAAGAGAATAAAAAATTGTTGGAAGAAAGATATGATGATTTATATAAATTATGGGATGAGTTTGTATCTTCACATAAAATAAAAGATTCTGTTGGAAGAATAAAATATAATTTTGTAGGAAATAAGGATTCTGAAAGAATATTGTATGTCACTGGTTTAACTAATCAAAAACCAATATTGGATGATAATTTCATCAAAATGAAATCAAAATATGATTGTTTTGTATTAGCATTGGATGCTAAACAAATTAAATTGGGAGTTATACAAGATAGTAGGTTTGTATTATATAATAAATGGGTAATTGATTCTAAATGGGATAAAAATAAATTTATTAAGTTATATGTTAACGTATTATTGAACTTAAAAATTGATTTATTGTATATCAAATATCTTTATACATTTTATAATCCCAATAATCAAGACATGTCCATATTTATAAAATTATTATCTTTCTTTGAAATTCCAGTATTGTATGAAGCAACAGTTAATTCTGAAGAATTACTGGAAAATATAGATTCTTCATTACATCCTATGGATTCATTTGAGGATTTAATTCTTAAAAAATCTAAAGAGATAGATTTTAATAGGTATAAAATGGTTGTATATACAGCGATAACGGGAAATTATGACGAATTGGTTACACCTTCTGTAATTAATCCTAAATTTGATTATGTCTGTTTCACGGATAATCCTAATTTAAAATCTAACTGTTGGGATATAAGATTAATGGAAGAATCAGAGTTAGATGGTATTAGGAAAGCCAGACGTTATAAGATTTTGCCTCATAAATATTTGAAAGAATATGATTATTCCTTCTGGATTGATGCAAACTTTGATATTATTGGAGATATTGAAGAATATATTAATAAATACTCTGTTAATAAGAAATTATTGGCAATAAAACATGATATTAGGGATGATATTTATGATGAAGCAGATGTATGTATTCATTTAGAAAAAGATGATCCTTTAATTATCAATAAGCAAATTGACAGGTATAAACAGCAAAATTATCCTAAACATAATGGATTAATTGCTAGTGGAATTTTATTTAGAAATCATCATGATAAAGATGTTATTCAATTAATGAATGATTGGTATAGTGAAGTATATAATTATAGTAGGCGTGATCAATTAAGTTTTAATTATGTTTGTTGGAAAAATAATTTTGTATATGACGAATCTCCTGAATTTTACTTCAAAAATCAATATTTCCAACGTTTATTGCATGTATCAACAGATTCATTGTCATTAACATATAATGAAGAAAATGTGGATAAAATATTGGAATCATTTGATGAAAAAACATCAATCATTGTACCAATTTATAATGCTTACGAAGAAACAAAAGCATGTATTGAAAGTATTCTAAACTACACTACAATTCCATATGATTTATATTTAATTGATGATTGTAGTACTGATGAAAGAATAAAAGACTTATTGTCCTCTTATGAATCTTATTCAGACATTCATGTTATAACAAATAAAGTAAATCAGGGTTTTGTAAAGAATATTAATTTGGGATTTGAGAAAAGTTCAAATGATGTAGTAATTTTAAACAGTGATACAGAAGTAACTCCTAAATGGTTACAAAAATTGAAAATCACAGCATATAGTAGAAAAAATATTGCTACTGTAACTCCAATTTCTAACAATGCAGGAGCATTCTCAGTTCCTAAAAAAGATGAAGATAATGAGATAGATTCAGAGTTAGGATTATTAGCAACAAGTAATATTATTGAAAAAATATCTAAAAAGGATAAAATCTATGTTCCTACCGGAAATGGATTCTGTATGTATATTCGTAGAGAGGCAATATATGATGTGGGATTCTTTGATGAAATATTTGGAATGGGCTATTGTGAAGAAAATGATTTCTGTATGCGTGCACTGAAAAAGAATTGGTTACATACTGTTGATTTTTCAACATTCATTTATCATAAACACAACGTTTCATTTTCATCTATGAAAGAAAAGTTATTTGAAGAAAATAGGGAAATCTTGGAGGAAAAACATCCTGAATATAAATATGAACTATTGAATTTAGTAAATTCTTTAGATTTTAATAATTTGAGAGATAATATCAGTAGAACATTGACATGTACTCAAAAATTTAAATTTAATATCAAAAGAATTCTTTATTTGATTCATGAAGGGACGGGTGGAACTTTACATACAAGTATAGATTTAATGAAAAATTTACCTGAAAATGTTGAAGCATATCTTTTAACGGCAGGAAAAGAATCCATTAAACTATATAAATTTAGTCAAAAAATTGATGTTTCAAATTCTTCTGATAATGATGATGAATTCTTACAACATTTATATTTAATTTCTAGTTGGGAAATTACGTCGGATTATACAATTAAAAATCCATTTAATAGTGAATTCAGGAAAATTTATTTCAATGTATTGAATGAATTAAAAATCGATCTTGTTCATATACGTCATTTGATTAGACATTCATTTGATATGCCTTATGTAGCTAAAAAATTAGGAATTCCTGTGGTATTGTCATTCCATGATTTCTATTATATTTGTCCTTCACATAATTTACTTGATGATAAAGAGGAATATTGTGGAGGTCATTGTACAAAGATATACTCTAATTCCGGACAATGTAACATTTCTGCTGGATTAAATGTTCCAACTTTAAAAACATTTGTACAGACTTGGAGAAAGCAAGTTAAAGAAATGTTTGAAAATTGTGATGCATTTGTTACAACTTCTCAATCAGCATATGATTTGTACACTGAATTTTATCCTGAATTAAAGGATAAACTATTCAGTATTATAGAGCATGGTCGTGATATTCAAACTCCTAACTCAGTGATTAATCTTCCTGAATTTAAGGATGGTGAATCTATTAGAATTGTATTCCCCGGTCATATTAATGCAAATAAAGGAGCAGCTCTCATTAAGGATATTAAAAAATATGATAAAAATAATTTATTGGAATTCCATTATATGGGAAATTTAAATCCTAAATATAAATTGGATGAAATAGGAATTCATCATGGTTACTATAAGCGAAGTGAATTTTGTAAAGAGATACATGAGATTAAACCTCATTTCATAGGTTTACTTTCAATTTGGCCTGAAACTTATTGTCATACATTGACAGAAGGTTGGAGTTGTGGAATTCCTGTAATTAGTTTGGATATTGGTGCGTTAGGTGAACGAATACATAAAAATGGTGGAGGATTTTTCATTGAAAATGATGGAAAGAAAGCATATGATAAAATAATTGAAATTTCTAAAAACTATGAGAAATACAAAGAAGTAATCAATGAAATTCCTTCTATTAAATTTAAAACAACGAAAGAAATGACTGAAGAATATATAAGATTGTATGAAAAGTATGTTGATTTGGATTAGTTAACTTATTCATCATTACTTTTTCATAATGTCATTACATATAATCATAAGATTTATTAATAATCTTAAAGATATATTATATTAATATAAACAAAGGGAAAAAAATTACGGTTGATATAATGGAAGCAATTAGTATTATGTCTTACGAACACATTATAGGTGGAATAATTGCAGGTATAATTTCATTTTTGTTTACAGTAAAAGGATTATTACCAATTTCAAATGAAATGCTTGGAGTATTAATATCACTTATAATTGTATATGTACTTGGAAAGTACGCTGAAAAGAAATACGGAAGAGAAGAAATAAGTTTAAGTTCATGGATAACAAATGGTGTTCTACCATTTTACTTTATGTGGATGACTGTCTGGATTATGTTACTTAATTATGTAGTAATTTAAAAATATAACCTCCCCAAATAAACTTTTTTTGTTAAATTTAAGGAAAAATTTTCATGTGTTCTATAATAGGAATTAATGGACAGAATGTTAATAATAGACTATTTAAAATGTTGAATATTTTAAAACATAGAGGACCAGATGCTACTGGTATTTATTCAAATGGTAAATTGTTTTTTAATGAAGAAATCAATGACAAAATTGATGAATCTGAATTTATTTTAGCTCATAATTTGTTATCCATAGTAGGGAATAATGAAATTCAACCTATTAAAAGTGGTAATCTGGTATTAATTGCTAATGCAGAAATTTATAATTATGAAAAATTATTGTTGGATTATAATTTAGATAATTTTAAAACTAATTCTGATTGTGAAATCATTCTAAAATTAATTGAGAAGTTTTATGGAAATAACTTAAAAGAAGCAGTTTTAAAAACTATTTCTCTTTTAGATGGGGATTATGCATTTTGTGTTTATGATAATAAGGACTATGTTGCAGTAAGAGATGAAATTGGTGTTAAACCATTGCACTATGCATTTGATGAAAATACCTTTTCATTTTCAAGTGAATCAAAGGCTTTAAAAGCTATTAATTTAAATAATTCTCAGTCATTAAATCCCAGATATGCAATAGTTAATAATTCACTTTTAAAAATCAGGGATGAATTTACAAGATATGAATCAAAAATACCTTATGAGGACTTAAAAAATGAATTAAAAACAAATTTATTAGAAGCAACTAAGAAAAGAACTAAAAATTTGGATCATGTGGCATTATTATTTTCGGCAGGTGTTGACAGTACTTTAATAGCTATTTTATTGAAGAAATTAAATGTTAATACAACTCTTTATACAATAGGTACAGAAAATAGTCAGGATTTAAAATTTTCGAAAAAAGTTGCAAAAGATATAGACATGCCCCTAAAAACATGGATTATAAATCAAGAAATAATAGAAAAACAACTTGAAGATACAATAAACACGATTGAAGATACCAATCTGATGAAAATAGGGGTTGGTATGACAATTAAATTAACTAGCCAATTAGCAAGTAAAGACAATCAAAAGGTCATATTATCCGGACAAGGTGCAGATGAATTATTCTGTGGATATAACAGATACAAAAATAAATATGATACTCCTGCAGAGTTACTTGATGAATTAACGCATGATTTAAATAATATGTATCATGTAAATCTTGAACGGGATGATAAAGCAACAATGAGTAATTCCATAGAATTAAGAGTACCATTTCTTGATAGGAATGTTATTGAAACTGCTGTTAAAACACCAATAAAATATATGTTGCATTCAAATGAAGATAAAATTAGAAAACATATACTTAGGGAAGTAGCTTATGAAATGGGTGTTCCTGAATATATTGCATTTAGACCAAAAAAAGCAGCACAATATGGAACAGGTATTGATAAAATTATCAAAAAGAAAATTTTGAAGAAAAAAGAATTTACAAAATTATTAGAAAACTATTAAACTTAAAATAACTACTATATTAAATTCTAAAGATATTTAAGTTAAAATAAACATAATAAATAACATAAACAAAATAATGTCTATTAATATATAAATACTTAGGAGCTTATTATTATGGAAATTGAAAAAGAAGCAGAAAATATTTTAAACAAATTTTCAGAAGTATTAGATAAAATACCAGATTCAGAAGAAACACGTTACATTGTAGATAATCTTAATAGAACAAGAGAAGATGTTATGGAAGAAAAAAATCCGGAAAAAATATTAAGAAATGCACATGTAGATAAGCAAGGTAGCGTAGTAGCAGAAAAAGGGAAATGGACGAAATGAGATTAAAATTATTAATAGAAGTACCAGACACTCCTGGACAATTAGTAAGTATATTACAACCATTATCCAGTTTTGGTGCAAATGTATCCACTATTATCCATGAACATGATAATAGAACGGCTGATGGTAAAATACCAGTACATTTTACTTTAGATGGTTCAAAAGATATACTTGAAAAAGGAGTAGAGTTCATACGTCAACAAGATGTAAATATCATTGAAATTGATGGAATTTTAGAAAAAGAAAAACAAACTTTCTTATTATTAGGTAATCTTCCAACTAGTAACATCATGGAAACAGTTCATAAAATTGATGACTTAGAAGATGTTAAAATTTCTAGTGTAGATTTAAATATTGGAAATAATCTTCAAGAATCTGTATGTAAAATAGTCATTGAAACAAGTGCAAACAAACGTTTAGATTCAACACAAAAAATTCAAGAAATTGCCGATAATGACGAATTATTATTAATTAAAGAGATATAAGGGAGATTAGTTCAATGGCCGTAAATAAAATGAGATTATGTCTTCTTGGTTTTGGAGCAGTTGGTCAAGGAGTCGCTAATGTTGTATTGAAAAAACATGATGAATTAATTGATAAATATAATTTAGATCTTCAAATTACTGCAATTGCAGATAGATCTGGAGCAGCTATTAATTCAAATGGTTTGGACTTACAATTAGCTTTGGATACCAAGAAAGAAAGTGGAAAAATTAAAGATTATCCTGAATTTGGGGTAAGTGATGTTGATGGTTTAGAAGTAATGGATTTGGTTGAATATGACTGTTTAGTTGAAGCAACACCAACAAATATAGATGATGGAGAACCAACCCAATCTAATATTTTAAAAGCTATGGGTGACAAAAAAGATGTAGTAACCTCAAATAAAGGTCCATTATCTTTGAATTTTAAAACATTAATTAATGCAGCAAAGGAAAATAATGTTAAATTTAGATTTGAGGCATCTGTAGGTGGAGCAATGCCTGTTATTAACACAGCACGACAATCATTAGCAGGTAATAAAATTGAATCAGTTCAAGGAATATTAAACGGTACAACAAATTATATATTGTCACGTATGGCAAATGAAGGAACTGAATATGAACCAACATTAAAAGAAGCTCAAGAGTTAGGTATAGCAGAAACTAATCCTTACCAAGATGTTGAAGGTTTAGATGCTGCATGTAAAATAGTAATTATTGCAAATGCTTTGATGGGCTGGGATGTAACTCTAAAAGATGTTTCATTACATGGAATATCTGACATTACCTCTAATGCAGTTCAATTAGCATTAAAAGATGGATACCTTGTAAAATTAGTTGCTGAAGCAAAAGATGGAAAACTTACAGTAGCTCCTATGTTAGTTAAACAAGGATCACCGTTTGCAGTAAACGGAACATTAAATGTAATTAATTTCAAAACAGATTTATCTGATGATGTAACTGTAGTTGGTGTAGGTGCAGGTTCAATAGAAACAGCATCTGCAATTCTTAGTGACATTATCAGTATAGGAAAAGCTAATGCAAACTAAGTATTAGTTTTCTGCTTCACTTTTTTTTCAAAAATATTTATTTAAATATTGGGGGATTTTATGGTAATAACTATGACTGTTAGAGATGGAAAATATATTGCACCACCTTGGATTAAATATCCTACTTTTCCTGAACAATCATCATTTTGGAAATCAGGCACTGGTGCTGAGTATTTATTAAAATACAAAGAAAATGTAGAAAACGAAGAAGAGTATTTAAAAATATTTCCAAAAGCTCCTACATTTACTAAAGAAATAACACCTTCTGAATCTCTTAGTGAAGAAGTAAAAGAATACTTGACATCTTCATCAAAGCCGTTATTTATCAAATTATGGAGAGATGATGCTAAACCAAAATACGATGTTGATATAAATGAAAGAAACGATGTCATATTTATGTTTGATACTTTGCTATATGATGAATCAAGACATATTCACATAGGAACAAAAGCATATTCTTCTGCAAATGAAATAGTGGAATTGGTAGAATCTGAATTAAGAAAAAAATCTACAGATTTATGGGAAGAATTAAAGTACACTGTTCTTTTAAATGCTATTTATTACAAGTTTGTCACAGATATTAATTTCACTAAAGAAGTTATCAAGACAAAGGATAGAATAATAGTATTTAAAAGTGATAATCTTGAATGGGGTGTACAAGAAACTGAAGAAGGCAGATATGTTGGAAAAAATTTATTGGGTCTTGCAGTAATGGAATTAAGGGATGTTTTAACACCTGTCTACGAAAATTATGATGATATTGATTGGGAGTTGTCAGGTGATCCTTATAGTGAAGAAAGATGTAGTTGTGGACATGTTCACACATAATTTTTAAGTGAACCTAAAAATTTAGAAATTTTTATTAAGTATTAAATCAATAATAAAAAATATTAAAAAAATTGTGATTAATATGAAATATGTAATAGTTATAGCTGATGGAATGGCCGATGAGCCATTGGATGAATTAAATGGAAAAACACCAGTAGTAGAAGCAAATACTCCAAATATGGATTTTATTGCTAAAAATGGATATACAGGTTTAGCAAAAAATGTTCCAGATGGTATGACTCCAGGGTCTGATGTAGCAAATACTTCTATAATGGGTTTTGATCCATCAATGTTAAAAGGAAGAGGACCATTAGAAGCACCTAGTGTTGGAGTATCATTAGGAGATAATGATGTAGCATTTAGGTTAAACTTTATAAATGTTGAAGATGGAAAAATCAATGATTTTACAGCAGATCATATTTCTACAGAGGAAGCTGAAGAACTTATAAAAGCTTTAAATGAAAACTTTGGTGACATAGGAAAGTTCTATCCAGGTGTTAGTTACAGAAACCTGTTTGTAATTGAAGATTTATCAATGGAAGAATTAAAATCAACTCCACCACATGATGTGGTAGGTCAGCCTGTGGAAGATAATAATTTAAAACCAGATAACGAAAAATCACAATTAATTAATAAATTAATGGAAGACTCAGTAAAAGTTCTTGAAAATCATCCAGTAAACAAAAAAAGAGTATCTGAAGGTAAGTTACCTGCAAATATGATATGGTTATGGGGTCAAGGTGCAAAACCGGTTATTGGAAATTTCCCTGAGAAATATGGCATGAGTGGAGCAACAATTACTGGTGTAGATTTATTAAAAGGTATAAGTACTTATATTAATTTGGATGTAATTGAAGTTCCTGGTGCAACCGCATATTTTGATACAAATTATCAGAACAAGGTTGATTATGCATTAGAATCATTAAAAACACATGATGTACAATTTATCCATATTGAAGCACCGGATGAAGCTGGTCATGAAGGTAATTTACCAGAAAAAATTAGGGCTATTGAAAATATTGATAGTATCATTTTAGAAAAATTATTAAAAGAATTACCTAATATAGACTCTGAATATACTATTGCAGTTTTACCTGATCATCCAACTCCTATTGATATTAAAACACATACAATGACTCCAATACCATTTGCTATATATTCAACGAATATTAAAGAACCGGATGATACGGAATTTTATTCTGAAGATATGTCTAAAGGTAAGTATGATACAATTATAGGACATACTTTATTAAGTGAAATGATAAAAATAAGTAAAGAATAATTTTATTATTTCTTTATTCTTTTGATTGTAAGTTTAAATCATTAAACAATTCTATCCAAATTTTTCTTTTTTTATTATATGAAAATTCCTTTTTAGTTAAGTTGTAAATATTTTTTCCATCTTCAGTTAATCTATAAATTTTTACTTCTTTCTTTTTATGAATTCCTTCATAGGATTCAATTAATCCTTTTTCTTGCATATTTTTTAGTAAAGGATATATCTTATTTGCCTTGGTTGATTTCATTAAACCTAATTCAATTTGAGGAGTAAAGAATTCGTCTATTTTTTTCATTAGTAAGTACCCATGCATATCTTTTTTTGATAAAAACCACATTACTAAAAAGGTAGAAAAAGCTTTACTTGCTCCTTTAAAGGTAATTTCTTTCTCTTTTAACAATATCAACGTTTTTTTATATTCATCAGAGATATGTTCAGAATTCGTTATATCTTTCATAATATATTATATATAATTGGATATTATTATATATTATTGATATCTATTTTTTTCATGAAAACCAATATTTAAAAATTAAATCAATTGGAGTTTCTGACTTTAAAATTTTTTAATACATTTTTTTTTAAATGAAAACTCTAAATAAGATTAACAATATAATTATAACTATATTAATATTTTATAGAATTTATAAAATTTTATATTATAAAATAAACAAATTATAAAATAATAATTATCATTATATTTAAAAAAATGATGATTATATTGATAATTTTATAACATTTTAAGGGAAGAATGGTAAATTGTCAAAATATATTGTAGTAACTGGTGGTGTTGTAAGTTCTATTGGAAAAGGAATTACTTCAGCATCAATAGGTAGAATATTAAGATCATATGGAGTTAATGTAACAGCAATCAAAATTGATCCATATTTAAATTGGGATTCTGGAACATTAAATCCATATCAACATGGAGAAGTGTATGTAACTGATGATGGAATGGAATGTGACTTGGATTTAGGTCATTACGAAAGATTCCTTGATACAGAACTTTCAGGAAAAGCAAATATTACCACAGGAAAAGTATATTCATCCGTAATAGAAAAAGAAAGAAAAGGAGAATATTTAGGTTCTTGTGTACAGATTATACCACACATTACTGATGAAATAAAATTAATGATCAGAAACATTGCAGAAAAGACAAGAGCAGAAGTAGTCATGGTAGAAGTTGGTGGGACAGTTGGAGATATAGAAAGTCAACCATTTATCGAAGCAGTTCGTCAACTTAAAAATGAGGAAGGACATGACAATTGTATGTTTGTACACGTAACATATGTTCCTTATCTTAAAGCAGCAAAAGAATTTAAAACTAAACCAACACAACACAGTACAAAAGAACTTAGAGGTTTAGGTATAAATCCTGACATGATTGTCTGTAGATCTGAATTATTGCTTGACAATCATCTCAAAGAAAAAATAGCACATTTCTGTGACGTACCTAAAGAAGCAGTAATAAATACACCTGATGCTCATTCAATCTATGAAGTTCCATTAACCATGTATGCTGAAAATGTAGGTCAAATTGTGTTAAATCGTTTAGGCATTGACGTTCCGGATAAAGCTGATTTATATGAATGGAGTCAAATTGTAGAAGATTTAAAAATTGAATCTCCTAAAGTTAAAATCGCTGTTGTTGGTAAATACATAGAATTGGAAGATGCTTATATTAGTATTAGAGAAGCTTTAAAACATGCAGGAGCTGCAAATAAAGTTCAAGTTGAAATTGATTGGATTAAAGCAGATAATGACTTTAATTTGGATACACTTTCTAGATATGATGGTCTTTTAATACCTGGTGGATTTGGTGAAAGGGGTATTACTGGAAAAATTGAAACAGTAAAATACGCAATTCAAAATAATATTCCAATATTTGGTATTTGTTTAGGTTTACATGCAATGTCTATAGCTATTGCACAATTAAATGGTCATCCTGATGCAAACAGTACTGAGTTTGATGAAGATTGTCCATGTCCTGTAATAGATATGATGGAAGAACAAAAGAAAATCAAAAACATGGGTGGAACTATGAGATTAGGTGCATATCCATGTAAGATTAAAGAGGGAACCATAGCATACGAAGCTTATAAAGAAGAACAAGTTTCAGAAAGACATAGGCATAGATATGAAGTAAACAATGAATATCGTGATGTTTTAACTGATTATGGTGCAGTAATTTCAGGTACTTCTCCTGATGATTTCTTAGTTGAAATGATTGAACTTGAAAATCATCCATGGTTCTTAGGTTGTCAATTCCATCCTGAATTTAAATCAAGACCTAATTCTCCACATCCAATATTTAAATCTTTCATAAAAGCTGCCAAAGATAATAAAAAGAATAATATCTAATCTCTCTTCCCTTTTTTTGAAATATATTATGAATCTATATTTAATTAAAATTTTAGGAATATTTTTAGTAACTATGTGTTGTATCATTGCAACGTATACTGATGTCAAAAGTCAAACAATACCCAATAAATTAACTTTTT
>NZ_JAEELZ010000080.1 GCF_016282985.1 Methanosphaera sp. | reverse complement strand
TTTTTTTCTTTAAAAATAAAAAGTAATTTACTATTTTTATATAATTTATGAAATATTCGGTAATTTAAAAATTATTATATACTTAAAATAATAAAGAAAGATATTGCTATAATAATCAATAAATACACAAAGTTTTTCATAAGGATACGAGAAGTATTCGAAAAAAGTAATCACGATTAACATTACAATACAGAATTTCTCTTAATAACAGATTTCAATACTTCTTCAAATTTTATATGATTATAAGATAGCTATTTTGTTCTATTGTTGTACCGTAAATAGGATGAAATAATTATTAAACAATGTTTTAAAGGAGTCAACATGAAATTTAATAAGAAATATTGTCTTTTATTTCTTATGACAGTTCTTGTTCTACTCTTGGGTGCTGGAATGGTTTCTGCATCCGAAGCAGGCAGTGATGTACAAGTTGTAAAAGACAATCAAGGTTTATCCACACCCGACAATTATGATGTGGATAATGTGGTACAATCCGATAAGGTTCTAACCAAATCGGAGGCAAACGTAGAAAAGACAAGCACAAAAGATGACACAAAAAATAACAATGAATCATATATAGACACATTTGTAGACACAGACAATACAAATGAAGATTTACAAACAATTGCTAGTGGTAGCGGTCATAGTGCTAAAGTTAGTGTAAATGAAATCAGTGGAAGAACATTAAACATTGCAGGCCTGGAAAATTCCGGATTGCTGCAAGAAACAATAGATGTTAATAAAATATCTATTAATAGCTACGATAGTCTCGCCAGTAGTGAAGATATGACTCCTATCCTCACGGGTGAAACTACAGATTCTTCCGGTGGTTTGGTTGACACTAACACCAAGTCAAATGTAAAATCACAAGAAACAGATAAAACTATTGAAAAAGCTGATGGTTATCAAGATGTTAAGGCAGCTGATGGTGACCCAATTAAAAAAGTTAGAGCTACCGTAAGAGCAGTCTTTGATGATTTTAATAACAAGTATAATTCACGACCAACGAGTACTACTACTTCATATACATACACTTTCAAAAGAGGTTATTCAACTTCAAATTGGAATTCAACTAATGGTTCTGTAGCAATAAAACCGACTAATGGTTGGACTAATCAAACAATATTGCTTGACATGAACCGTTCTAATGGACAGGAGTACGTTCGGTTTAATCTTACAGCTCCTACTAGTAGTAGTAGTAAACCTGCGGGTTATTTGCCTGTTGTAATAACAAATACATCACGGGTTTACCAGGAAATAATTGATGGTGTTACCTATGAAATTACTCAATTTGATTATATTGCAACATATACTCTGCAAAATATCACATTACAAGCATATAAAACATGGAATGATAGTGGTAATCCAGATAAATTAAGACCTGCTAACTTTACGTGGGGATTGTTTATTAATGATACGTTAAATGACACTTATTATACAAATGCTTCAAGTACGTCTACTTCTGCAATTTATAGTCAAAGTTTATTCTCAAGGACTGTGCCGGTAATTGATAGTGAAGGTAATGAACTTGTATATACGTTACAGGAGATTGATGTTCCTGAAGATTACACAGTAACTTATTTAAATACTACTCCTTCCGCCAGAACTTATAGATTAAATATGACCAATACACGTATCGTCAAATGGGCACATTTCAATGTATCCATTGAATGGGATGATAATAATGATCAAGATGGTAAGAGGGGAACTAGTTATCAAACAGTTTATATCAGAGTAAACGGTAATTCTACTACTAATCAAACACAGATAAGATTATATCCTGCTAATGATTGGACTAATATTACTAATAAGTCAAAATTTGTAAATGGACAACCAGCAAATTTTACTATATATTATCCAGGTAAATCTAACTATAATTGTACAATTACAAATATCACTCAAGAATTAGAGTCTGGGGATATATTATATAATGTTAAAATTAAAATGACGCATATCCCTGAAATAAGAAACATTACACTTGAAAAAATTTGGAAAGATTATAACAACAAAGATAATCTTAGACCAAATAATATAACAGTTAATTTCTTAAGAAATGGAATATTAAATGAAACGATTGTGTTAAATGATGAAAACAATTGGAATCATACCTTTGAAAATTTACCTGCTTATGAAGCCGGAACTAAAATTCAATATGGGTTTGAGGAAGTAAATGTACCTGAACCTTATATTTCAAGCATGATTTATCAGGACTATTGGGGTGAGTGTACTATCACCAACAGTTATGTTACTCAGGTAGATGTAAATGTAACATGGAATGATACTGATAATTTAGGTTCTCCAAGACCTACAAATCTTGTAATAAATCTTTTGGCCAATGGTAACTTATTTAAAGCTAAATATGTGTCAGAAGTAAATAATTGGAAATATTCATTTACAGAGTTACCAATTTATGATGATGATGGTAACAAAATTGTGTATACTGTTGAACAAGATCTTCTTCCAGATTATTATGCCGAAGAGATTCAAGGAAATGATAATTCTTTCAATATCTTGAATTCTTATAAGGGTATTTCTATGAACATATCCAAATATTGGGATGATGATGATGATTTTGATGGTTTCAGACCAGATGAAATTGAAGTTCAAGTATTAACAAATGGCGAAGTTTATAAAAATATCATATTGTCTGAAAATAATAATTGGACTTGTGAAGTGACTGGATTACCTAAATATATTGATGGAGAGTTAGTCACATTCACGATTAATGAAAATGTTCCAGATAAATATGTTGCTATTTATAATGTTTCTAATGAAAAAACTATAAAAGACATAAAAGATATTAACATTGAACTTTATTCATTAACTGAAGATTGTGCAATATATAAAGTGTATGTTACTAATGGTTCTAGGGATATTGTTAAAGGTGGAACTATTACTATCGTGGATGCTGATGGAGAAGTACTCTTAAAATGTCCATTAAATGATGACTTTGTAACGTTTACCAAACCATTAAAAGAAATAGAACTAGAATGGAGATCATATAATGGTAGAGTCTATGGTCCTTACACTTTTCTAAATATTGAAAAATTTGCAGTTGATGTAACATATAGTGATGTGAATGGATCTTTTACAACCAGATTATCTGATTCAGATGTTTTATGTTATAACCAAAGTGGGTTGTATGTCAGAGATCCGTTTAATATGGGAGGAATATGGGCTTATTGTATAGATGGTACTGATGTTGATGATCCTGTTTCTCCATCTTGCAATCTGTGGTATGTGGTAAGGGACGGTTCTAAATTTTCAGTACCTTATTATAAGGTCGCATTAACAGATGAAGAAATTCATAATTTACATGATGATTCAGTTGTAACAGAATATCTTAAACTTTTAATCTATAATCACATATTTGATGGTGAAAACTTTACTTTGGACGAAAATGGGCTTTGTAATGGATTTAACTTCGAGTACTTGTTTAATTGTTATTTGGGAGATTATTATTATACACGTAACAAAATAATATATAATGATCCTGATAGTTGGGATTCATGGATGGAAACTTATTGGCCTATACGTTTAGTGGAGCCTGCTAAGGCAATAATGGCTGAAATTAATGCTCTGGTTGAAGAAGGGAAAACTATCCCTAATCATGGTGTCTATAACACAACATCAGAAGGTACATGGATTTATCAATTTTACATATTAAAACAAGCTGGTGAATGTGATGAGATCTATATGCAGCAGATGCTTGGTATAGATTTTACATTCATACCAAATGTAATGGAGTATGAAGCTAACATTATAAACACACATTATCCAAGTTTAGTTAACATTAGCGTTACCAAGAATTGGAATGATTCTGATAATCAAGATGGTATTAGACCGGAATGTGTTGTTGTAGAATTATTAGCTGATGGTAATTCAACTAACCAAATAATTAAATTGGATGAATCTAATAATTGGACTGGAAACTTCACAGATTTACCTGAATATAAAAATGGAATTAAAATTGTTTACACATTCAATGAAACACCAGTTCCAAATGGTTATGACCTTACTTTTGGAGATTTCATTTTAAAGAAAAACGAAACTCAGATTAATTTGGAACTATTAAATATCACAAAAAATGATGACAATACAGGAACAGCTAAAGTTCAAATAGTTGTCAAAGATAAATATAATAGTTCTGTAAGTGAAGGAAATATTGTTGTCACTGATGAAGAAGGAAATATTATTGACAGTGGTAGTTTAATAGACGGAATGAAAGTTGTAACAATACCTATTTCTTTTGTTCCAGAAGAATCACCATTGCATGACGATTCAAAACCAGGAATCAAATTTAATATAACAGTTAGATATGAGGAAAATGACTTATACTTTGAAAGTAATGAGACATTTACTGATATAACTGATTCTTTTATATATGCCATTGTGGAAAGAAGAACTGATGGAAAAACTCCTGGTGAACCTTTCGCTCCATGGTATTTCAGTGATGGTGTTTGGACTTTCTGTCTTGATCCGGCATTTCCATATATTCAACAGTTAGATGTCCATGATCCGGATTATTTATATAATTCTGATGAAATGCCTTATATTAAAGTTGACTTAAAGGAGGGTATGGATCTTGACACAGATATTTATGATGTCCTAAATTGTTCAGAACATGATAAAAATGCATTGAAATACATTAAAACTTTATTATATTATTTTGGTGATGAATTGAACGTTCCTGGACCTACGGGGGAATCATATTTACAACCAATAATACAGATATTAACAGGATTCTGGGGAAATTACAGAGAATCCTCAGAGTACACGTTAATTGTTAATTTCACTTATGATAGTATTCAATATATTGATTATGTATTTGAATTGCCTGATTTAATTACACACACAGGAAAACCATTGAGTTATTATGTAAATGAAACCGTGAGACTTGTTGATAATGGTTTTGAAGTACCAAATAATGGTGTTAAAAATATAACCGATGATGGCCGATGGGAATATCAATTCTATTTATACTGTCCATATAATTATTATTTCGGAGAGTTTAAATGGCAAAGAATGATAGGTTTGGATTATACTTTTGTTCCACGGGAAAAAACATTACTCACAAACCTTACAAACACCCACATTCCTGAAAATGTTACTATTAATGTAACCAAAGTTTGGAACGATTCTGATAATCAGGATGGTATAAGACCAAATAACATAACTGTTGCTTTATATAAAGGTTATGAGTTGAATGATACTTTCACATTATCTGAGGATAATGATTGGAAACATACCTTCAAAGACTTACCTAAGTATGAAAATGGTGAGTTAATCGATTATCGGGTTGATGAAGTAATGGTTCCAATTCCAACTACTAAAGGTAGTGATGATGTTGTGTTTATTCATTATGTTCCTGTTGGTTATGATTTGGTAATTGATGAAGTTTCCGAGTATAATTTTACTTTTACTAACACTCATGTTCCTGAAAAAACCAATATTACTGTTGTGAAAAATTGGACTGATGATAATGATAAGGTTAATTTAAGACCTAATCATATTGTTGTTAAGTTATATGCTAATGGTGAAGAATTGGGTAATCCTGTAATATTATCAGAGGATAATAATTGGGAAGGTATTTTCGCTAATCTTGATGTGTATTGTGATGGTGAGAAAATAGAGTATACAGTTGTGGAGGATGTTCCTCGTAATTACACTGCATCTTATAATTATACAATGAATATTACTATTTCACATGATAATGAATTTGTTCTCAGAGGTACACGTTTATCTGACGATGAGGGCAAGGTTACATATTATTTAGTGGCTGATGGTGATAAGATTGTTGATTCAGTGTCTATCTCTATTAAAGATTATTATGATACAATTCATTGGGAATTTACTTTCACAGATTTGCCTGTTTATAGTGAAAACAATGAATTAATCAGTTATACTATTAATGAAACGTATGTTGAGGAACCTTCTTTTGTTGCTGAGGTATATGTTGATTATAATATGACCTGCAGTTATGCAGTCAGCATTGACAACAGAATTACTGGAAATACTACAATTAATGTGACAAAAGTTTGGAATGATACCAATAATAATGATGGTAAACGTCCTGATAGTGTTAACATTACTTTAGTAATTGATGGTGTTCCAAGTGATCAGACTGTGGAACTTAAAGGTCCAAATTATGAGGGTGGATTCACTGACTTACCAATGTATCATGAAAATGGTACTGCAATAGTTTACAATGTTACTGAAGTAGAACGTGATGTTCCTGAAGGATATGAATTATCCGATATTGTCTTCTGTGAAGGCAGGTTCAAAGTTATCAACACCCATATTCCTGAAGTTGTTAATGTGACTGTTAATAAGGTTTGGAATGATGTTGAGGATAATGATAGGGTTCGTCCTGCTAATGTGACTGTTATATTGTTACAGAATGGTGAAAAATACCGTGCAGTGGTTCTTAATGCTACTGGTGGTTGGAAATATACTTTCACTGATTTACCTAAATATTATGATGAGGGTAAGGAGTATGTTTACAATGTTACTGAGGTAGCTGTTTCCGGTTATACTATGAGTGTTTCCAATAACTCTGCCTATAATTTCACAATCACCAACATTCATGAATTGGAATTAACTGAACTTAATGTTACTAAAGTCTGGAATGATTCTGATAATCAGGATGGTCTTAGGGTTCCTGAAGTTCATGTTGTTTTAATGGATGGTGATGAAGAAATTCAGGATACTGTTTTAAATGCTGGAAATGGTTGGAAAGATACCTTTACGGAATTAGTTAAGTATCGTGATGGTAAGTTAATTGAGTACACTCTTGTTGAGGATGAAGTGGATGATTATGATACTGAAATTGTTTTCAGCAACGGAGTATTCACAGTAACCAACACTCACGTTCCTGAAGTTGTTAACGTAACTGTTAATAAGGTTTGGAATGATTCTGATAATCAGGATGGTATCAGACCTGAAGAAGTTACTCTTAAACTTAAGGCTGATGGTCAGGAATACACGGTTAAGGTTGTTAAATCAACTGACGGTAAATGGAATTACACATTCACCGATTTACCTAAATACAGTAATGGACAGGAAATCGTTTACACTATTGAGGAAGTGAACATTGCTAAAGGTTACACAGTATCCTATAGTGATGATACTTTGTCTATCGTTAACACTCATGTTCCGGAAGTTACTGAAGTTAATGTAAGTAAAGTTTGGGATGATGCTGATGATAATGATGGTAAACGTCCGGGTAGTGTGACAGTTGATTTACTTGCTGATGGTGTGAAAATCAATGAAACTACTTTAAGTAGTAGTAATGATTGGAAGGCTACTTTCAAAGATTTACCAGTTAATAAAGATGGTAAAGCTATTGTTTACACTATTAATGAGTCCAGTGTGCCTGCTGGTTACACGGTTAAAGTTGTATTCTGTGAAGGTGTATTTAAAGTTGTTAACTCTTACATACCAGAAAATACTACAGTTACTGTTGTTAAAGTTTGGGAAGATAATAATGATCAGGATGCTGTTCGTCCGGACAGTGTTACTGTCAAATTATTAAACGGTGAAACCGTTGTTCAGACCGCAGTTATTAGTGGTGATGAATGGACTTACACATTCACTGGATTACCTAAATACAGTAATGGACAAGAAATTGTTTACACTGTTGAGGAAGTAGTTCCAACCGGTTACATTTCAAATATTGATGGTACTACTATTGTTAACACTCATGTTCCTGAGGTTACTGAAGTTAATGTAAGTAAGGTTTGGGATGATGCTGAGGATAATGATGGTAAACGTCCTGCTAGTGTGACAGTTGATTTACTTGCTGATGGTGTGAAAATAGATGAGGCCGTTTTAAGTGCTGATAATGATTGGAAGGCTACTTTCAATAATTTACCAGTTAATAAAGATGGTAAAGCTATTGTTTACACTATTAATGAGTCCAGTGTACCTGCTGGTTACACGGTTAAAGTTGTATTCTGTGAAGGCGTATTTAAAGTTGTTAACTCTTACATACCTGAAAATACCAGTATCAATGTAAATAAGGTATGGGAAGATGCAAATAATCAGGATGCTATTCGTCCGGATGCAGTATTTGTTTCTGTATTGGCTAATGGTGAAGAGTATAAACTTGTAAAACTCACCGGTGAAGATGGTTGGACTGTTACTGTTGGTGGTTTACCTAAATACAGTAATGGTAAGGAAATTGTTTACACTGTTGAGGAAGCAGGTGTACCTGCTGGTTATACGGCTGTTGTTGATGGTTTAACCATTACTAACACTCATGTTCCTGAAGTAATTTCAGTTAATGTGAGCAAAGTATGGAAGGACAATGACAATAATGATGGTGTAAGACCTGAAAGTGTAACTGTTCATTTATTTGCTGATGGAAAAGAAGTTGGTAAGGCAACTTTAAGTGAAGCTAACAGCTGGAAGTACACATTTGATAATTTACCATTAAACAGTGAAGGAAAACCTGTCACTTACACAGTAAGTGAAGACAGTGTTGAAGGTTATTCTACTTCTCTTGTAAATTGTAATGGAACTTTCAAATTCATTAACACTCATGATGATAGTAAAGTTAACATTACAATCAACAAAGTATGGGTAGATAACGAAGACCAAGATAATATCAGACCGGAAAATGTTACCGTTGAGGTTCTTGCTAATGGTGAACGTTATGATGTTGTTGTGATTAACAGTACTAGTGGCTGGAAAATCACAGTAAATGATTTGCCTGAGTTTGTTGGTGGTCAGAAAGTTGTTTATACTGTTCGTGAAATCAGAGTGGAAACTGGTTACACAAGCAGTGTGGATGGATTTACCATTACAAATACTCATGAGCCATTTACTAAAGAAATCAATGTGACTAAAATATGGAATGATAACAATAGTTCTTTAAGACCTGAATCAGTTACTGTTCATTTAATGGATGGTGATAATGTTGTTGCTACTGTGTCTTTAAGTGCCGGTAATGATTGGAAGGCTACTTTCAAGGATTTACCTGTAAATAGGGATGGTAAGGCAATAGTTTACACGGTCAAAGAAGTTGAAGTTCCTGATTACACAACCGAAATTAAAGATTGTTGTGGAAACTTTAAAATAGTTAACACACCTATTGTTGTTCCTATCAATATAACTGTTAACAAAGTTTGGGATGATAACAATAATAATGATGGTATCAGACCGGGCAGTGTAACTATCCGTTTATTAGCAGATGGTGAAATCGTTGAAGTTGCAGTGATTACTGGTGATGATTGGACTTACACTTTCACTGATTTACCTGAATATAAAGATGGTAAAAAAGTGACTTATACTGTTCAAGAAGTGGAAGTTCCACGTGGTTATGTTGCAAGTGTTGATGGTTTAACAATTACCAACACACACGTGGACATTACTAAAAATATCACTGTCTCCAAGTTCTGGGATGATGACAACAATAACGATGGTAAACGTCCGGATAGTGTAACTATACGTTTACTTGCTGATGGTAATGAAGTTGCTATTACAACTTTAAGTGATGATAATGATTGGAAGGATACTTTCACTGATTTACCGGTAAATAAAGACGGTAAAGAAATTGTGTACAATGTTACTGAGGATCCTGTTGATCCATATGTTGTTTCAATTACAAACGTTGATGATGAGTTCATTGTTACAAACAGTTATAATATTACTAAAATCAATTTGACTATTAAGAAAGTTTGGGTTGATGAAGATGATAATGATGGTCTCAGACCGGATAACATAACTGTGATATTATATGCTAATGGTGAGGAATTAGTGGCTGCAGTTGTAAATGAGGATAATGACTGGACTTACACGTTCAGTGATTTACAAAAATACAATAATGGTTATTTAATTGAATACACTATTGATGAGCTTCCTGTTGAGGAATATGTTGCGGTTGTTGATGGTTTAACCATTACCAATACACATGATATTATCACTAAGGATATTCCTGTATCTAAAGTTTGGGTTGATGATAATAACAATGATGGTACAAGGCCTGATTCAGTTACCATTAATTTGTATGCTTTTGGTAGAAAGGTATCTTCTATTAGTATTACTGAAGCTGATGGTTGGGAAGGAGTTTTCAAGGATTTACCTGTGTACATAAAGGGTAATGAAATTGTTTATACGATTGTTGAGGAGTCTGTTCCTGATTATTGGGTTACTTATAATGGCAGTATGATTATTAACACTCATGACTTGGTTAATACTAGTGTGACTGTTACTAAAGTGTGGAATGATAGTAATAATAATGATGGTGTAAGACCTGATAGTGTGTCTGTAAACTTATATGCTGATGGTGTCAAAGTTAGTTCAATCGTGTTAAGCTCCAATAACAGTTGGACACATACTTTTGATAAATTACCTAAATATAATGATGGACAGATTATCGTTTACACAGTTGATGAGGAAGTAGTTGGTGCTTATAGTGTGTCAATTACTGAGGATTCAAATTATTTCATTATTGTTAACAATTATGAAACCAAGTTAATTAATCTGACAATTAATAAAATATGGGATGATAAAGACAATTATTATGGCAAACGACCTGTTAATGTAACTGTTAAAGTCTTTGCTGATGGTGAAGAAATTGATTCCGTTGTTTTAAGTGAAGAAAATAATTGGACTTGTGAGCTTAATAATTTACCTAAATATGATAATGGTAAATTAATCAATTATGGTGTTGATGAAGTGAACATAACCTATTATCATTATTCTATTGAATCAGAGGATAATTACACTTTTACCGTTACAAATACTTTAAATAAAGTTCGTGTATTTAAATGGGCTTGGAAGTTAATTGGTTGGAATGAATCTTACTATGAACGTGTTGAAGTGGATGATAATGTTCCTGTTGTTAAAAGAAGTTCAAAAATCTATGCTAAGGGTAAAGGAATTGGTAAATATCAGCCAAGGTACACACCTTATAAGAAGAACTATAGAAGCAATGGAAAACATTATATTAATCGTTTAATGTTCAGGGAACATTACCGTTTATTCATTTACTTGTATAATCAGTATTTATATGGAAACATGACTTATAGTGAGTTTGTTGCCTTACTTCAATTGAATGGTATTCAGATAGATGAAAGTAATGCTTGGGATTCCAACGGAACTTTAATCTTTGATTATGATGATCTTGAAGATGTGCCGGATTCTATTGGATTACATGATAATGGTGGACATGTTAAAGATTCTAGTGATAGAGTTGAAAAATATAAGCCAATCAGTAATTCTGGAGTCATAGATTCCGGTGAAGTTGAAGCAGAAGTATTTGATGTGGAAGAGTAATTCTTCCTTTGCTGCTTCTACTCCCATATATTTTTTTTTAAATAGTGCTTGTAATGATTTTTCTACGTAAAAAACCACATTAATTTAATAATTGCTTTAAAAACATTAAAATATAATCTCCATAATTATGTTATATGATTTAAAACTATTTTTCATAAAATCATAAAAATTATTCTAGTCATCTACATATTATTACCTAAAATAAAAAAAATAATCGCTTCATTTTATAATATCAATAGGGTTATTAATATTTTTGATAGTTTTAATAAATAGATATGTTTTAATATTGTCTATTTATAAAATTTGATTGGATAATAATTTAACTTCCAAACAATACTAAAATAAAACTTTAAAATTATTTTCTTTCAAACAGTTATGTTCTCTGTTAAATAAATTCATGTTTAAAAAATTATCCGTAACTGAAAAAATTAAAAAAAGAGGGTGGGGATTAAAATTTTAATTACTTTTTAATAATGTAGAATACACCATAAGCTAAAGCTACAGTCAACAAAGCACCTATGATAAGACATGCTACACCTACTAAAGGATTTTCTTCCATTCCTTCCAATGTGTAATCAGGCATAATAGGGCTAATAACTTGTTCTGCTTCTAATGCATCAGGGTTTATATGTTCGGCTGAAGCTTCCAGTCCATCAGGATCTCCTGAAGCCAAAAATGGTGACAATAGACATATAACTAATGCTATAGCAAATATTCCAATGTAGACTTGTTTGTTATCTAATTCCATATTATCACCTGTTCCAACTTAGTAAGTCCGGACGTACTGAATCGATACCTTTAATAATCACCACAGTAATTATCGCTTCAATGAATCCTATCATTGCATGGTATCCACCCATGTAGAATAATCCAAGATCCAATGGAAAAGTACCGCTTAATGCCATTTCAACGGCTGCAACAAGTGCTGCAATGAAACAGCCTGCCCATGCTGCAACAAAAATACTTGGGTATAATCCGATTTTATCTTTAAGTCCTGTAAATCCGTAGTATCCTACAAATCCACCAACTATTGCCATGTTAACTATGTTTGCTCCTAAAGCAGTTATTCCGCCATCTCCGAAGAATAATGCCTGTAATATTAATACTAGACTCAATACAATTATTGCTGCATATGGACTACAGAATATTATTGCAACTAGTGCTGCACCCAGTAAGTGTCCACTTGATCCGAAAGGTACAGGTAAGTTAAATGATTGGATTGCAAATATTCCTGCTGCAAGAACTGCAAGTAATGGTATGTATTTTTCATCTAAATTTTCTCTACTCCATCTTGTTGAGAAATATAATGCTATTATTGCAATGACATATAAAATTACACATAATGGGATAGAGATAAAACCATCAGGTATATGCATTTTTTATCTCCTAAAATTTTATTTTACAAAAGTAATACTTTTTTATATTTTATTATTATTACTTGTATATAAAAATATTTAAGTCATAGTATTTAAAGGTATTGTACAAAAAAAGAGAGAATCTCCTTTTATAATTGATATAACTTAATAATTAGTATTACTTTTTAATATAACTATTTATAAATAAGTATTATTGTAATACTGGTATATATATTGCTATTTTGAAAAGTAATACTTTTTCATAATAATATATTAAAAATGATTAATATTTTTTAAGAGATAATTTAATTGTTTTTTCTAAAAAAAAGAAAAGAGTAAAGTTATATAAGTTTTATGTATCTGTTCCAGCTATTGCAGACAATTTTATTATTCAAGTAATAAGTTGCCTTTAGGTTATATGTTCCACCAATATTTGGTAATCTGTATCTGAAAGTAAATGAATTGCCTGTTACAGTAACGTTTTTTATAACTTTTCCATTTAGAGTATAAACTATGTTGCCTGAAGTTATCCTGTTGTTATTGGTATTATACAATACGGATTTTAATGAAATGACAGAATTTTTTTCGAGTTTTTCAGTAACCTTGCCGCCATATAACCTGATAAATGAGTTTGCAACATCACGACCGGTTAAGTCATTTCTTTCATAGATAATTTTTATACCATCACGTTCCATGGTACGTCTAGGATTGCTGATACCTCCTTTTCCGGAATAGTTATCATCCCATGCCTTTTTCAAATAATAATAATATTCACCGTCGGAATCATAAATGTTTCCTGCACCATAAAACCAACCCATCACTATGTCATTTCCACGTTTACGAACTGTTGTTAATAAGGGATCATTTCCGTATAAATATTCTCGAATAACATTAGCATCCACACCATTGCATAAAATGAAACAGATACTATTTTTCACGTTATTGTTATACATGTATCTGGCGGTATTATACGTTTCGCTGGGACCATTTCGAATAGTTTTCACATTAAATCCATTAGCACGTAAAGTACTTGCAATACCATTCATAATTTTCATGTCATTTGCACTATAATCCTTTTTGGAATTTGTGGTTCTATCCATTGCAAAGTAAACATCCTTTTTAGTGCTGGAAATCTTTGAATTATTTATCAAATCAGAGGATAATGATATAAAAGTCTCCTGTTTAATTTGAGCTGCTTGATTTCTAATAAAAATTACGTCACTGTCCCGTCCTATAAGCTTACCTCCATTATAATAATCTACTCTTGCAGTATAACTGCCGCTGGCATAAGTTACATTAAATCTCACATAACTAAGATTATTTTTAACATTATCTGATCCAAGATAATTATTGTTCAGATAAAATTTTACCAGTCCTGCGTTTAGAGTGTTGTTGTTATTTTTATTTCTTACATGTGCACTAATTTTAGTTAAAAGATTATGAGTTATTGCAGGATTCCATATTAACTTTATTTTATAATTGCTGTTAGGATTAATATTCAATTTAACGACTTTGCTGGAACTGTTATAGTATTCGGATGAATAAACTACTTTTATATCATAAAGCCCAACATTTTGTTTAGGAATATTTAAAATGTTTTTGGATGAATTAACCACTTTGCTTTCTAATAGTTTATTATTCAGATACAGATTTATTTTTCCTCCGGTTATGCTGTTATTCAATTCATCTGTAACATTCACTTCCAGAGGGGTTGTCCTGTTAACAATTCCCTGAAGACTGTTTACGAATATATTTGATGTACCTTTTTTGATACTTTTAACTTCACTGGTGTTTGAACAGTACCTTGGATTGCCGTCAAAAGATACTTTTGAAGAGTAAACGCCAGGTTCATTTATTTTAAAATTATATTTGAAATAACCGTCAGCATCTGTTGAAACAACGGTGTTCCTGATAATATTGGATTTCACATATCTGTTTTCATAACTGATTTTTAAGTTTAGTGGGGTGTATTTAAGTCTATAATTGCTGGTGTCTGTAAATCTTCCGGTAATGGATAATATGCTGTTGTTTATAGTGGATGGATTTAACTGAATCTTGGTGGATTTTGGATTTACCTTAAAACTTAAACTCTTTTTAGTGGCATTGTAACGGGCATTGCCAATAAAGGATATGTTGCCGTTGTTTATACCGATAGTATTTGCCTTAAGTTTATAATTAAAAAGACCGTTACTGTCTGTTCTTGTAAGATACCTGTTCTTATTAACTTCAATATTTAAAGGAGTGTATCTTAATTTATTTCCATTTTTATCAGTATATTTTCCACTTATAATTACATAATCACTATATTCTGTGGTGTTAATCTTGTTTAGGGTTATGATTGTATCTTTTGCATAAACAGTAAATGTTTTAGTAACATTTGCACCTTTGTACCGTTCATTTCCGGGGTAAGATATGTTGAGATGATTTTTTCCCGGTTGTGTGGCCTTTAATTTAAAACTGAATGCTCCTTCATCATTTGTACGATTAATCATTTTGGTGTTGCAGTATGTTAATATTAAAGGTGTGTATCTTAAATTATTTCCACTTGAATCTGTATACTTTCCAGTAATATGCGTATAATCCGTGTATTGGCAAGAAGAAATATCATCAACTTTAATAATGGTATTTTTGGGTATTACATTAAATGTGGTGTTAACACAATCTCCATAATATCTGACGTTACCAGGATAACAAACACTTATGTTATTGATACCAACATTTTTTGTTTTATAACTTAATGAATAAACTCCTTCATTATCTGTATAAGAGACAAATTTCTGGTTATTTATTGTGATTATTATTGGAGTGGATCTCAGAATCACATTATTCTTGTCAGTATATCTACCATTAATATGAACTGAATCGCCATATGTGGTGTTTGTAATATGGTTTAAGGAAATCTTTGTTAGTTGTGGTGTTACAACAAAGGAGGTGGTCGTTGAAACTTTTAAATTATTATTTTCGTTAAAGGAAACAGTAACGTTGTTTTTGCCCACTATTCTTGTTTTATAGTTAAGATTAAACTGACCCTTGTCATTTGTAACGTTTTTATAATTGGCTCCATTAATATTGAAGTTAACGGATGAATCTTTTAAATATTTTCCATTATTGTCCTTTAAAGAACCACTGACAGTTACATTATCAGTATAATGTGTATCTTTAATAGTATCAATAATTAAAACGGGATTATTCTGGTTATTCGTGGATTTCGTATAATCGGGTAGATTTTTATTTAAATTATTATCAATGGCATTGTCGTGGATATTGGTCTCATTTACATCAGAAGCATTAACAAATCCAATTAGTAGAAGTATAACCAAAATAAATATGGAAATCTTGGGTATTTTTTCTTTTATCATCTAACCTCCCCCTATTTTTATTTTAATATCATAATTTTTTTAAACATATTAAAAAACTTTATTTTTATTTTTTTAAATAATTTTTTTTAATTAAAAAAAATATTTTTATTTATTATTTGGATTTGACAATAATAAAACATTTACTTGAACTAATTTTAATGTTTTTATTTTAATTGATTTTTATTGTTTAAATAGAATACATTTTGTTTTATTTAAATAATTTTAAGAGTATGCTGATGATTTTTTAGATAACAAAATTTTTTTAAAAGTATATAATAAAATTAAATGATTATAAAGTTGTTTTCATTCTTTGTTATTAAATAATTAGTTGAAAAAGAGCAAAAGTAATACTTTTTTCTAAAAAAGTATTTATTATACTACATACATATAGTATTTTGTAGTAAGTAATAACAATTTATAAAAAAGTATTATCATTATTATTTGCTATTTTATAAATAAAAATTATACAGTAAATTTATCCCTTCTGTATTAATAAAAAATTTAAATGAATTATACAAAAACTCCTAGATTAAAAAATTTAACTGAATCATACTTCTAAGTGTTAATGTAAAAATAATATAATAAACTCAATTAAAGGAATTAGCCTCCCTTTTAAATTAATTAGATTATCTCATACTAAAAAAAGTAATACTGTATAATTTTATTTATAAATAAATTAAATCCATAATTTAATTAGATATTGTGTTCAAATAACTAAAATAAGTAATAAATAATCGGAATTAGACTTTTATTTAGTCTAATAATTCTTTTTTTAAAATAAGTATGGGGGAGAAGATACACTCTTAGCAATATTCAATAAGTATTTTCTTTGCTGCACGTATAGTTTCATCATCGTCATTACTTACAGCTTGTTTTAGATTTTTAATAACGTTGAATAACATTTTATCAACAATACTGTGAGTTAAAGCATCTAATTTTTTAGCATCTTTGTCGGATAAATCAAGCATGTGTAATGTTTTTTCCAACTCGGATTTCCTGATTTTTTCAGCTTCAACGTTTAATGAGGATAATATTGGTGTAATTTCCATCTGTTTAAGAGCATCTTTCAGCAATACAGTTTCCTCTGCAATAATCACTTCTGCTTTTTCAGCTTCTTTCACACGTTTTTCAACGTTTTTATCACGGATATATCTTAGGTCATCAAGGTTGTACAATTGTACTTTCAATTCTTTAACGTCCTCTTCAATATCGCGGGGATTTGCTAAATCAAGCATTATCATATTTTCCAGGTGTTCTGGTGGTAAAAAGGATAATCTGTTCTTGTTTATTAATGGGTGGGGTGCTCCGGTAGCACTAATGAGTATGTCAATTTTATGTAATGATTCATCCATCTTCTTGAATTTTATAGCTATTCCGTCAAGATCCTGTGCTAACTGTTGAGCTTTGTCAAAGGTTCTGTTTGCCACTACTATTGCATTGGTTTGTTTGTCAAGTAATGCTTTGGCGACTACAGTTCCCATTTCACCTGCACCTACTATTAGAACATTTTTTCCTTTTAATGTTCCATATTTTTCTTCAATGAGTTCTACTGCACCACTACCAACGGATACTCCTCCCTCATTTATGTGAGTATTTTTTCTTATGGACTGTCCAACGTGTATTGCTTTTGTGAATACTTTTTCCAGTTTAGGACCAATTGTTTCTTCCTTGATAGCTTTTTTACGTGCGTCTTTGATTTGTCCAAGAATTTGATCTTCACCCATTATCATGGATTCAAGACCTGAAGCTAGTCTTAACAAATGGTTTATTGCGTTATCATCTTTTTCTACTATAAATGTTGTTGTAGGTATGTTAATGTCTTCTTCCAATATAAGGTATATTTCATATCTGTTACAAGTTTTTAGTGTTACTTCTTCCAGTACTTTAACGTTGTTGTGTATTTTTTCGTTTAGAGCATCTAGTTTTGCATATGAATTTTCCATTGATCCTACATCTGCTATTTTAAAATCTATTCTAATGTTAACTAGCATCCATATCTCTCCATTAAATTATTTGTTAACTCTTATTGTATCCCTTTTTTAATCGATAGTTATCTTAGTTTATATTTTACTTTAATAATACTTAAATTTTACAATACCTTGTTTCAAGTAAAATTACTTATTAATAAGTTCTTTTTGAACATATTCAACGGCCGATTCAATATCATTATCTTTAATAAATTTCTGTATATTTGGATCTTCCTTTATCTTAATCATATATTTTTTTCTTTCAACTTGTGAATCAATATTATTTTTTAACAGTTCCCTTATTCTTTCCTGAAGTTCTATGTTAAGAATGTCTTCGGGAGTAATCACACTTTGAATTTTCTTTCTTAATTCTTTTGCCATCATAGGACTACGTGAACCTGTATATAATGATACTGTAACATTACCTAACTGAAAAGTTGAAGGAACTATAACATTACTAAGTGAAATGTCACTGGCACAATTAACTAATTTGTTCTTAGCTTTACGGGCAATTTCATCATTTAATTCAAGATTGTTTGTTGCAACAACAACCAGATCACATTCATCCAACAATCTGTCTCTGTCTTCATCAGAATAAAATTCAGCACCCTTTTCAACAAATTCTTTTTTAATTTCAGAATCTATGCTGTGGGCAATTATACTAACTTTGGCATCCGCATCCAAAAAACGTCGGGCTCTACGAACACCCACGCCTCCGGTGCCAATGATTAAAACATGTTTATCTTTCATGTCTATGAATAATGATGTAAGTCCCATAATAACAACTCTATGGTATATAAAAAAAGTATTATAAAAGTTTAATTATAAACTTTTAAGTCTTAGATTTTTAATAGCAGCTTTTAAATCATTTCCGGAATCATCTAATGCTTGTTTTGCTTCATCAAATGAAATTTCAAATGTTGCTGCCAATTTTTGTATGTCTTCATCGGAATATTGCACTTTATTAATGTTGGTGTTTTTAAGAATTTCTTCTGATAACTGTTTTTTAAGTGTCATATATTCATCATGACTAATTCCATTTGCTTCCAGTTCCATGTCTCTGAGTGGACAAGGTTTGGATGCTTTACAACACCATACAAGTGAACCAAAACAAGTTGCTGCTCCTACACCTAACTTTGTTTTACTTCCAAATTCTTGTTTGATGTTTACAAATTCCTGTGGACTCATTCCTATTTCAGCCAGTTTTGTATGTACTGGACATGGTTTTACTGGTGGACAACAGAATGCAAGTCCTCTAGCATCTCCTCCTCTACATACATGAGCCGGTGCATCATCCCATCCCATTCATATCACTCCTTTTTTTTAAATAATAATTATAATTTAGTCTAAATAATTTCAAAAATTGTTTTATTTTTTTATATATAAAATTTATTATGTTTATTATATTATAATAATTTTACGAAAAACCTAAAAATATTATTACGCAAATTTTATTGCATGTCCATTAAAAAAAGAAAATGAGTAAGGTTACATAAAAATGTGGTCAATATCTCCTTCAAGAGCTGCTCTAGCAACAGAAACACTTTCTGCCCCATTATCTAACATTTTAAGATAATCCTCATGGCTTCTGACAGAATTATTTCCTATAACATGTATGCCTGTTTTTCCACAAATTTTGTTAAGAATATCATAATCTGCCCCGTCAACGCCAGGATTCATGGCATCAACATGTAAATAATCAACATTGTAGGATTCGATAAATTCAACAATTTCCAGCGTATCTACACCTTCAACATTTGTCCTTATCTTAACACTTATCTCTTTGCCACTGTTTGTGGTAACTTCTTCCAACATATCCCCTAAAACTTTGGTATTTGAAAGAAGTGCTTGGCCAGTTTTTGCTTCCAACATAGGAGCCTGTCTACAATGTGCATTAATCTCTAAAATATCAATGTTTTCATTATTATATAATAGACTGAAAGGTTCATGATTTGCTGCTCTTAAATTTACACTTATTTTTCCTTTCCATTGAGGATTATAATTTCTTATAACATCAATAAATTCCGTTAAATCTTCAGAAATATGATGAGGGCAAGTAAAAAATTCTTTACGATCATATTTACTGATATTTTCTAGTCCTGCTTTAAATGTTGGTACGTCCATATTAAATCCACCGAGGGTTATCAAATCAACTCCCTGTTTTGTGAATTTTTTACAGAATTCTCCATCATTTATTCCTGCCATTGCTGATAATACATTCATAAATATCACTTCATTTCAAAGGAAATTTTTTTTTATCTTATACATATAGAATTGTTTTTTTAATATTGATTTTATTATTTAAACTTTGTTTTATTATAATACAAGTTATTTGTAATAGTTATATTCTTTTTTAATTGTTTATATCTATGTACAACGTTTTATATAAGATTAATGAGCATTTATTTAAAGTTTCGTTGAAAAAAGAATTATAAAAACAGATTTTTAAAAAAAATATTAATATGAAAAATTTTCATTAAAAAAATAAATGTTTGGAATCAAAACAAGTTGATTCTAATTAGTGAATCTGGTTCTGGAATAGGAATTTGGATTTGATAAACCGTTTAAGAGTTTGTCCCATTCCGGACTTGTTGAATTCCAGTAGTTGTCTTCAATAACATTTGTTGCAGTATCTGTGGAAGTAATTGCATTTCCGGCATCATAAGCATAATTGTTTATAAAATTACAATGGGATACAGTTAAATTTCCCATATTTGCAATTGCTCCACCACCAAGTTCACTTGCATTTATATTGTTATTTATCAGGTTGGAATTGGTTATGGTTACATTGGAATTGGAATATAATACTCCTGCCAATGCCATTTCTTTTGATCTGACCGTATTGTTTTGGAATGTGGTGTTGTTTATGGTTAACCTTCCTTCGAAGGTATATAATGCTCCTCCAAATCCATTTACGCTGGTATTTAACATGTTGTAACTAATGGTATTGTTTGTCATAGTAATGAAAGCTTTAAATCCATATATTGCTCCACCATATGCTTCTTTTGAAATTACTTTATTTGATTTAATTTCAGAATTGTTTATTTCCAATACTGCTGTTTCAATGTATATTGCCGCAGCACCAGCAGTATTTGTTCCATTAACAATATTTGAATTAAATTTGGAGTTAAGAATTGAAACTCCACCACTCAATGAACCGATTACTCCACCAATACCATAATCAGTTCCGGTAATTTTGTTTTTAGTGAATACACAATTATCAATAACCATTGCTCCTCCTATAATTCTAATTACTCCTCCAGTCACATACTTACCTTTTGCAAGATTGTTGTTGAATACGGTTCCATTTATAATCAGGTCTCCTGCATCACAGTACAATACGGATGCTCCTGTGGAATTGTTTCCCAGAACCTTGTTGGAATCAAAGGAACAGTTTGTAATATAAGTTATATTGTCATAAGTTCTGATTGCTCCTCCCTGACTGTTAACGTTTGTAACAGTATTGTTTATGAATTCGGTATTTGTAACATTTAATATTCCATTGGTATATATTGCACCACCAGAGAAATTTCCACTGGCAGTATTGTTTTTAAATCTGGAATTTGTAATTGTTAGTTTACCAGAAGTTACAATTGCTCCTGCACTGAATTCCTTATTGCTTTTACCATTCTGAATAGTTACACCATCTATGGTTAACACAACATTTCTTTTGCTCATGTTAAATATAGGATTTCCACTTTTTGATCCATCAATAATGGTATTGTCTCTTCCACTACCAATAATTGTAATTGAATTATTTAAATAAATTCCTGAAGCAGTGTATGTTCCTTCACTTAAATAAACCGTACCGAATAATGTAATGTGGTTTATTGCATGTTCTAATGTTTTGAACGGATGACTTTCATCACCTAAATTACTGTCACTACCATTAGGACTCACGTATACTACTTTTTGGTGTGAAACAACCATGGTGTTACTGTATGAACTTGAATCGTATATGTCGTTTTTAACGTATGTTGCATAATATTTCACAGTTTTTCCATCATATTTGCTGGAAACTGAATAATTTAAGCTTGCATATCCATTAGATACATTGGCACTACCAATAAATTCGTCATTGATGTAATAGTTTACAGTTCCATTTGCAACATTATACTTTTCTTCGTCCACAATATTCAAAGTAATTTCTGTTGTATTTCCTACCACTGCATTAATAGGATTTCCAGTAATTGAAGTTGCATATCTGGTTACAGTTAGCATACTTATACATGAACTTGCCTTATAAATAGGGGATTCATGATATTCACATTGGATTCTATATTCTCCGACACCATAACCTTTCAAATCATATCTTAGTCTGGCATTACCCTTGGATATTTCAACAGTTCCCAATACTTTTCCTGCTAAAGTGAAAGTAACATTACCTTCAGTGACAGGATTCTGTAATTCATCCAATAAACGGGCAGTAAACAAAATTTCGGAATTAGGTTTAGCTTCCAATGAACTGGACGTTATTGATGTTTTAAGTTTTGTAACTTTATAAGTACCATTTCCTTTGGAATTGCTGTACTTCCAATCTCCAACGTAATTGGCATAAATATAACTTAAACTGGCAGTTTCGTAGTTTGATTCATATTGGTATTTTGCATATCCGTTATCTACCTCTACTGTTGCAATAGTTGTATTGTCCTTTTTAAAGGTTATATTTCCTTTAGTTACAGAATTGTTGAATTCATCCACAACGGTTGCCGTAATTGTAATATATTTTGATGGGATGGTTGATATGTCAGGAACCATTACTCTTGTTTTCAATTGTTTTAATTTTAAGGTAGCAAAACCTGTTGAGTTTAAAACAGTTTCTGTAGCAGTACTTCGGGCAATTATATTATACTGTTTTTCATATAATGATGCAGGTAATTTATAATATAATCTGACAATTCCATCACTATTCGTTTTGTTTGAACCAATCAAGTTTTCATTCAAGGAAAAGTTCACATTCATGTTTTTGATATTATTTCCTAATTCATCGACAACTTTTGCTTCAAAAAGTGTTACGTTTCCTGCTTTGGCAGTAACATTTTCTACAGTGATTTTTGAAGATAACTTTTCAATTTTTAAAGTTGAATTTACGCTTATTGGTCTGTACATATAATTTCCAGTATATGTTGCGATTAAATCATATTCGCCCGGATTTAAATTTGCAGTATAAGCAAATACACAATTACCATCAGTGAAATTAACAATTTCAGAAACATCCGTATTGTTTATTTCAAATAAAACTGAACCAAATGCATCATTATTTAAATTAACAACTATATTTTCAGTTTCAGAATATTTGACAGTATAGTTGTCCATCTGAATTGTTGCATTAATCTTTCCACCTACAGGTGTCAACGTTAATGTAACATTTACAGTGGCAGGTTTATACTCTTCATCTCCTGAATAAATTAAAGTCAAAATATACTTTTCATTTTTATAATCTTCCGGAATTTTGTATGTATATAATATTTGACCATCCTCTAAAGGTAAATCTTCAACAATAACAGTATCATCAATTTTAAGAGAAACTGTTCCTGTTGCATCAGGAATTAATGCAAAGAATGTTTTACTTTGTCCTGGATGAATCTCAGAACCGGCTATACGTATGTCCGGATCAACTTTTTCATAAACCTCAAATGTTGTGTTGGTTGTAAATTCATAATATTTGTCATTTCCACTATAGCCTATACTAACATTGTTGACACCCACAGTATTGGTTATGTTTGTGAAGAGGTATGTTCCTGTAGTGTCTGTTTTTGCATAATATTTCACTCCATTAAAGAATATTCGCACATTACTGTTGGACATAATTCTTCCGTTTTCTTTAAAAAACTTACCTGTGATTGTAACGTTATCCCCAACAGGAACTCTTCGGATATCATCATAGGTTACAGTAACATTATATTTGAAAACGTTGAATGTTGTGTTTGTTTCGTATGGGTTGTATTTGTCGTTTCCGCTGTATCCTATTGTTACGTTGTTGGTTCCTAGTGTGTTTGTTTCGTATGTGAAGTTGTATGTTCCTGTGGTGTCTGTTTTTGCATAGTATTTTTTGTTGTTGATTATGATTTTTACGTTACTGTTTGTTATTGCTTTTCCAGTTATATTTGTGAATTTTCCTGTTATTGTTATGTTGTTTTTGTATAGTGTGTCTTCTATTTGGTTGTGTGTTACTATTACGTCTTGTTTTTCTACGTTGAATGTTGTGTTTGTTTCGTATGGGTTGTATTT
>NZ_JAEELZ010000079.1 GCF_016282985.1 Methanosphaera sp. | reverse complement strand
TTTTAATTCTTATTGCAGGCCTTTTTGCACAGGAAGCCCTTAAAAGTACCGAAGAAGAATATTACGATTTTCTTTCGCTTACTGGTGATGTTGAACGCCCTACTCTTGGCTACAGAACATTGAGCGATAGTGTATGGAAATTAGATGAAGATACTGATCATATATGGTCTGGCAACAATCTTGGAAGTACTAAGGTAATCTGGGAGTCATCTTCTCCAGCTGAAAACTGGTTCACCAACGGCCTTTATCAAGGATTCAAATATAAAATTTTCGGACCAGAATGGTTTAATAGTTATAATACAGCAGCCCCTTATGGCCAAAATGACGGTGCCCTCTGGCAAGGCCGCGGTTACAATACTTCTCTTACAACTGGCGCTAGAATTGAAGGCTATGGTTTTGAATTGACATTTAAGCCGCAGGTGAGTTGGATGGAAAATAGGGAATTTGAATATCTTCCATCAACATATGAAAATGAATTTGGATATTTTAGAGGGAATAATCGTAAGGGTGGAATTGACGCTCCGCAACGCTTTGGAGATTCTTCGTTTTGGTCATTTGATTTCGGAGATTCTGAAATTAGATGGACATGGAATAGTTTTACATTTGGTTTTGGAACACAAGCACCTTGGATTGGTCCATCATATTTAAATCCGATACTTCATTCAAATAATGCACCAACATATCCAAAACTTGATTTAGGTTTAAGAAAAACAAAAGTCTTTATACCTTATACAAATATATATATAGGAAATATTGAAACCAGAATTTGGGCTGGATATTTATCAGAATCTAATTATTTTGATAATGATGAAACAAATAATCATAATATGATAAATGGTTTTTCCATTTCTTATTCACCTTCTTTCTTACAAGGCTTAACCTTAGGAGCAACAAAAACATGTATTAGCAAATGGAAGAAAGATAAAAATTTTATATCATATTTTAATCCTTTTTATCATAATAACAGTGGTATTGGAACAGAGACAGGAGAAGATCAAAAAGCTTCTATTTTTGTAGAATGGATTTCTAATACTATTGGATTAAACATATATGGTGAAATTGGTATTGATGATTATTTTCAAGATGGCTTTCTTTATGGTTTATTAAGATATCCTTTTGATTCCTTTGTGAGTACCTATGGAATAAAAAAAATTATTTCAACGAAAAATCCTGATATTAAACTTAGTATCCTTTTTGAAATTTCTAGTATGGAAGAACCTCGAAATAGAATAGCCGGAGGCAGTTCATATTCTTATAATTTTCATTCTCAGATTACACAAGGATATACCAATAAAGGACAATACCTTAGCACATATTTAGCAAATGGTGGAAATTCTCAATCAATAATTATTAATATTTTTTATCCTAAAGGTTATTCATCATTATTGCTTCAAAGAGATAACCCAGATACTACATATTCGTTTATAAAACATGCTGGAAATAACACTTATAAAGCAAATAATATAGTAAGTCTTTTTACGTATTATAGTCTGTTACCAAGTCTTAGTATTAATTCTTCTATAACGTTTGACTATATTATTAATCCGAATTATTATTTAGAAATTGATGGTATAAAAAAAGATACAAAGGATATAATAAATCTATCATTTGTAATAGGGGTAAAATATTCATTATGAAAAAAATTGTTTCTAAGAATAATAATTGGATTACTTTTAACACACCTCCTTTTGTTAATACAGGACTTAAATATATAAATGAAGCTATAAATAATAAAAAAATTTGTGGAGATGGACCTTTTACAAAAAAATGTAATGAATGGTTTGAGAAAAATTTCAATGCGAAAAAAGTTCTTCTTACTACAAGTGGAACTTCCGCTCTTGAAATGGCAGCACTTCTCTGTAATGTAAAACCTGGTGATGAAGTAATCATGCCAAGTTATACATTTTGTTCAACTGCTGATGCATTTGTTCAACGAGGCTGTAAGATAGTTTTTATTGATATTCGTCCTGATACAATGAATATTGATGAAAAATTAATCGAACAAGCTATTACAGATAAAACAAAAGTAATCTGTGTAGTTCATTATGCTGGTGTTGCCTGTGAAATGGATACCATAATGGATATTGCTCATCGTCATAATCTTAAAGTTGTTGAAGATGCAGCTCAAGGAGTTATGTCTTATTATAAAGGAAAAGCTCTTGGCACAATTGGAGATTACGGATGTTATTCATTTCATGAAACAAAAAATTACAGCATGGGTGAAGGTGGCGCTTTAATTGTTAATACCAATTTAGAAGATATTGAAAAAGCAGAAATTATTCGTGAAAAAGGTACTAACCGTTCAAAATTTTATCGAGGTCAAATTGATAAATACACATGGGTTGATTATGGTTCCAGTTATCTTCCTAGTGAATTAAATGCAGCATATCTTTGGTCTCAATTAGAAATAGCAGAAAAAATAAATAATTCTCGTATAAAAATTTGGAATAAATATTTTAATGAGTTTAAACAATTATCAGAAAAAGGATTATTTGAAATTCCATTTATTCCAAATGAATGCGTTCATAATGCTCATATGTTTTATATTAAATGTAAGAATCTTGAAGAACGAACAGCTTTTATTGATTATATGAAACGAAATAGCATTGGATGTGTTTTCCATTATATACCATTACATTCCGCTCCTGCCGGATTAAAATTTGGATACTTTTTTGGAGAAGATAGATTTACAACTAAAGATAGTGAACGTCTTGTTAGACTTCCATTATGGTATGGATTATCAGATAAAGAAGTCAAAACAATAATAGATGCTGTAAAAGAATTCTATAAAAATTAAATATGAAAAAGATAGCAATAATTGGTGCATATTATTTTCAAGATCAATTGATATTAAAAGCAAAAGAAATGGGTTTAGAAACACATGTTTTTGCATGGGAAGATGGAGCTGTTGGAAAAGAACATGCAGATTTTTTCTATCCAATAAGTATTATTGAAAAAGAACAAATTCTTACAAAATGTAAAGAAATAGGAATCGATGGAATATGTTCTATTGCTTCTGATTTAGCAGTACTAACGGTTGATTATATTGCAGAAAAAATGAACCTTAATGCAAACTCGATAGAATGTTCAGAAATCGCAACTAACAAATATATGATGCGACAAGCTTTTAAAAAGAATGGAGATCCTATTCCTAAATTTATTGAAGTTTGTGAAAATGAAGATTTTGATATTTCAAAATTTTCTTTTCCATTAATTGTAAAACCAACAGACAGAAGTGGTAGTAGAGGAATAACTAAAGTAACAGACGTTACACAATTAGCATCTGCAATAAAATCTGCTTGTTCTGAATCGTTTGAGCATAAATCAATGATTGAGGAATTTGTAGAAGGAAAAGAATATAGTGTTGAATGTATTTCCTTTCATGGAAAACATACACTCCTAACTATAACTGAAAAGATAACAACTGGAGCTCCACATTTTATAGAAACAGGCCATAATGAACCCGCCCCTATTAGTTCAGAAATGACAGACAAAATTCGAAATAGTGTGTATCACGCCTTAAACAGTTTAAAAATTAAAGAAGGTGCAAGTCATTCGGAAATAAAAATTGATGACAGTAATAATATAAAAATAATCGAAATTGGTTCACGTATGGGTGGAGATTGCATTGGTTCTGATCTCGTCAGAATTTCTAAAGGTTATGATTTTACACCGATGGTAATTAATGTTGCTCTATGTAAAGAACCAGATTTTACTCAAGTTATTCAGCCTCGAAAAGCAGCTGTACGTTTTATCTTTTCAGAAAAAGATATTTTAAATTG